>JAHEZC010000343.1 GCA_023251275.1 Parafilimonas sp.
TTTGAAATGATGAAAGAATGGGGTTTCGATTTTGTACGCATTCCCATGAGTTATCATTGCTGGATGAAACCAGAAGACTCGTATCATAAAACATCACCGCAGATCACTAACGAAAAAGCAATTGAAGAAATAGATGAGGTAATTGAATTGGGCAAAAAATATAATATTCATGTAAACCTCAATATGCACCGCATACAGGGATATTGCGTAAATACACCACCCGATGAGCCATTGAATTTATGGAAAGATGAACAGGCGTTGGCGGCTGCAGTCTGGCAATGGAGTTTTTTTGCAGAAAGGTATAAAGATATTTCAGGCAGGCATTTAAGTTTTGACCTGATCAATGAACCGGCGAATATAGATGAAGCGGCTTATATAAAAGTAATTAAAGCATTGGTGGAAGGTATCCGTGCAAAAGATGTGAACCGGCTGATCATTGCAGATGGATTGCAATATGGAACTATACCGGTATTCGGATTGAAAGACCTGAATATTGCCCAGAGCACAAGATGGTACAATCCTTTTTTGCTCACACATTACAAAGCAAACTGGGTGCACAATATAGAATGGAAACAACCCGCCTGGCCGATGAAAATAAATAATGAAACCTGGGATAAACAGAAATTGAAAGAACAATATATTGAACCCTGGAAAAAATTAGAGAATGAGGGTGCAGGCGTACATGTGGGTGAATGGGGCGCTTATAAATTTACTCCCCATGAAATTGTATTGCGATGGATGGAAGATTGCCTAAGCCTGTGGAAAGAAGCGGGATGGGGCTGGAGCTTATGGAATCTGCGCGGCGATTTTGGGATTCTAAATTCAAACAGGGATGATGTACAATACGAAGATTATAAAGGTGAAAAATTAGACAGGCAAATGCTGGAACTGTTGAGAAAATATTGAGTTTTCTTGAGAAGTGCTGTAATCCAATAAGCAAGAGGAAAATTATTGCTCTATTAATTCACCCACAGCAATATTCAAAAAATTCGGAAGAATGCAGCGGTTTGTCAGCATGATCTTATCAGGATCATTGAGATGTTCAAGCATGCTGCGCCATTTTGCTTCACCGTGATTTTCAATAACTGTTTTCTTTTTATCTTCCCGTTGCAGGTACATACTCATACCCACAGCATCTGCTTCAGGATGAAATTGTGTGCCTACAAAGTATTCATTGAATCTGACAGCCATTACCGCTCTTTCCAACTGCACATGCGGACGTTCTTTTTCAATGGCGAGCACACATCCCCCCATTTGCCGGAGGCGGTTGTGATAAGGTTGTGTCACCTGGAAATCACGGCTGTCAACACCATAAAATGGATCGGGTAAACCTTCAAAAATGGGTTCGCTTTTCCCTTCCCTTAATTCATGTATCGGAAAAACGCCAAAAGCAGTGGATTTACGTTTGCTTACTTCTGCAATTTTGAAATACCTGCATGCAAGCTGAAAACTATGACAAATAAAGAAGATATGTTTTTTTGGAAATGAAGCGATATCATTATTCCATTTTTCAACCTGGTGTATCCAGTGGAAAAATTTATTTTCCCATTCACTGTTTTCACTTTCGAGTGGTGAACCAGGCCCGCCGCTGGAAATATAGGTGTCATAAGAAAGATCAGGCACTTCTTTTCCCTGCCGCACATCAAATTCATCATACTTCAGATCGTACCTGTTTGTATTGCGCCACCACTGCAGAATTTCACGAATACAACGCATTCCCTGGTTGGGTTGGCCATCATTCATGTCGAGAATTGCGATACGTTTTTGAGATTCCTGCCTGCTCATGAGAAAGCAAATTTACAATTTTTAAAAAATACCCGGCTTACCTGTTATCAACATTTGTGGATGAAAAATACCGCGACTCCTTAACTGTGCTTCCTGAAAAATAAAGCGTCAATAAAAATGGCAGCATTTCAATATAAGGAATTCTCATGATCAGGTAGTCCATGATCAGAAACAATATGAAACAAATAATCAGCCAGCGATCAAATTTTTTTGTAAAGAAACCAATCACAAAAAAAAGTTCAAGTATAGCTGCCGACAAATAAAATAAAAATGAGATGGAAGGATTTTTTATGAGCCAGTAAAGAAATTGTGATTGCCAGTAAGCGGGGCTATTCGTCAGCATTTGATTATGCTGATACAGCAGCACGCCGCTCATTTCGTTGATATTAAAAATGCCGCCCTGCACAAATTTCCACACGGCGGCCGAGAAAAAAAAGAAAATGAAAAAATATCTCAATCCACTAAAAAGCAATTCAAATATTTTTTTATTGTTTGGGATAAATGCAAGCGGAAACAATAGCCACGGGATATGCGCTTCTATAGAATCGGATGGATACAATGTATAACATTGCACATAAGCCCAGTTAATAATAAGCATGATGCAAGCTATAAATGCGGAAAGTGTGACTTTGTATTTATACGTAATAAAATAGGCGAGAGGAGCAGTATAAAACAAAGCGTCAAACAATATCCATCCGCTTTTATTGTTCAGTAACGATTCATGCAAGCCTGTCTGCATAAAGAGCCAGGTAAAAACATCCATCCTGGTATAAAAAAAAGAGGGTTGAAGCTGGTAAAGAAACATCCCATTCGACCATTTATACCACATCAAAGCATAAAATATGAAGCAGTAATATTTTACAATCCTGTATTTAAAATTTTCAGGCATGAGAGTATTCAGGGTTGAATAATCCGGAAGTTTTCTTCAATTCATTCCCATCAAATTCATAATCGGTGAATTTAATTTTTACATCATTAATATTTTGATGCAAAATGATTTGAAGATAATTTTTATACCATTCGTTGAATGACTTTTCGGTAATGCTGTTCAGGTATTTTGATGAATCCGTTACGTGCAGCAAACGATGAATATCCCTTTGCCACAGAGTACTGTGCCATTGCTGTTGGGAATAAAACATTTGCACCGGCAAGGTTATTTTGTCCCATTGGTATGGTGTGAAATCTTTTGTTTGTAATAATGTATCATTTACAAAGACTTCCGTTACAATATAATTTTTTTGCGGTTTGATTACTTCTGAAAACATGCCGTAATGATAGAAAGGCGAGAAGACGACTCCTCTCTTATAATTGATGACTAATTGCGAGATGATAAACAGCACTATAAAAAGAAACCAGAATTTGTGATGATAATATAATTCTTTGAGGTACATTATTATCAATGCCAAGAAAAAATCGCGGCATTTTTACTGAGGGAATTTTTTATAGATAATTTTTCTATGTATGACTCTTGCAAACTCTACTGCATTTTCTTCGAAGAAAATGCCCATTCTGTAATCCCCAATTCTTATTCTGTAAGCATTTTTAAAGCCAACTAATTTTTTTACACCCTTTATTTCTTTCAAGTTTGAGGCATTTTCTACTGCCTCTGTCACTGACACGATTTCGTTTCTGACTTGCTGAACGGTTATCTTTTTCAAGTCTTTACTAAAGCTGCTAAGAAAGATTACTTTCATTCTTTCTTTAATTTTTCCATTATTACTTCTCTGCTAACTACTTTTTTTCTGTTTGCTTTTTTCATCGCATAAGCAAGCCCCAAATCTTCTAATTCCTCTTCATTATATGCTTTTACTTCTAATCCTAGTTTATATAAGAGTTCCTTAGCAAATGCCTTATCTTTTTTATTTTTTATTTTTACTACAAGGGCTTCCATAGTTATAATTTTTTTAAAGATAACTCAAATTCGTTTCAGGTGTTAATGCAAGCAAAGTTTCATACATCAGCAGGATAGTATTTTCAATATCGCTTTTGTGCAGCATCTCCACAGTAGTATGCATATAACGCAACGGAATGGAAATAAGCACAGAAGGGCAGCCATCATTGGCATAAGCAAAGCTATCCGTATCGGTTCCTGTGCTGCGGCTTAATGCCCTCAGTTGCACATCAATTTTATTTTTCTCCGCCACATCCTGCACCAGGCTAAGCAGCTTGTTGTGAACCGCCGGACCATAGGCCAGTGAAGGCCCTTTGCCACAAGCCACATCACCTTCGATCATCTTATTAAGCATGGGAGTTTGTGTGTCGTGAGTAACGTCGGTAATGATAGCCACATTGGGCTTTATTTTTCTTGCAATC
>JAHEZC010000344.1 GCA_023251275.1 Parafilimonas sp.
AATTAAACCCCGGCGTAAAACTGATGGCGATGGTAAAAGCATTTGGCTATGGCAGCGGTAGTGCTGAAGTGGCGAATGTTTTACAGTTTCATAAAGTGGATTACCTCGCAGTAGCTTATGCTGATGAAGGTGTTGAATTGCGCAAGGCCGGAATAAGTTTACCCATACTTGTCATGAATATTGATGAAGCTGCATTTGAAGCACTAGTGCAGTACAACCTTGAACCGGAATTATTTTCGTTGAATATATTCACTGCATTTGATCAATTTCTTCAAAAGCAGGGACTGCAGCAATATCCTGTGCATATCAAGCTTGATACAGGTATGCATCGCCTGGGTTTTGAAGAAGAAAATATCACAGTTTTAGTTCCGTTGTTGAAAAACAATAAAAGCGTTGTAATAAAATCTGTCTTCAGCCATTTGGCTGCAGGCGAAGATCCGGATGAAGACGCTTTTACAAATCAGCAGGTGGAAAAATTTGAACATAGTTGTTCTATATTGAAAGAAGCCATTGGGTATAATTTCATGAGGCATATTGCCAATACTGCCGCTATCATCCGCAATCCTGCGATTCAGTTTGACATGGTGCGGCTTGGCATCGGTTTGTATGGCGTTGACAGTGCAAATACGCATCAGCTTTCTTTGCAAACGGTTGCCGCATTGAAAACGACAGTAGCACAATTGCGCAAAGTGAAAGCGGTTGATACCATTGGTTATAACAGGAAAGGAAAAGTAAACCGTGACTCAATTATTGCAACAATAAGAATTGGCTATGCTGATGGGTTCAATAGGAGGATGGGTAATGGTAATGGCAAAGTTTTTATCAATGGAAAAATAGTTCCTGTGGTTGGAAATGTTTGTATGGATATGACTATGATTGATGTAACAGATATTGCCCAAATTGCGGAAGGAGATGAAGTGGAGATATTCGGAGCACATATCCCGGTGCAGCAGGTGGCGCAGCAATGCGAAACAATTCCTTATGAAATCCTGACAGGAATAAGTCAACGTGTAAAAAGAGTGTATGTGGAAGAATGAAAATTTTGAATTCTACTTAAAGTTTCTTCGCATCTTCAAGATATCTGCAAATCTTTTTTACTATGGCCGGACCTTCATAAATAAAACCTGTCCACAACTGCACCAGCGAAGCGCCGGCATCTAATTTTTCCTTTGCATCTACGCCTGTGAATATACCACCGCTTGCAATGACGGGAATTTTTCCTCCTGTTTGTTTTGATAAATATTCTAATATTTCAGTTGACTTCTGTTGCAAAGGCTTACCGCTCAGTCCGCCTGCACCAATGGTTTGCAGTTTTGAATTTGCAGTTTTCAGTTTATCCCTGCTGATCGTTGTATTGGTTGCAACAAGCCCGTCAAGCTGTGTTTCAAGGGAAAGTGCAACAATATCATCCAATTGTTCATTGGTAAGATCAGGTGCAATTTTCAGCAACAATGGTTTTGATTTTAGCTTACCCATATTGATATTCTGCAAGTTTGACAAAATTTTTCGCAGGGCTTCTTTTTCCTGTAATTCACGCAGGCCGGGTGTATTGGGGCTGCTTACATTTACTGCAAAATAATCCACACAATCAAACAGCGTATTGAAACAAATCTCATAATCCTTCCATGCATTTTCGTTTGGTCTGATTTTATTCTTGCCAATGTTGCCACCGACAATCAGGTTTGTGGTTTGTTGTTTGTGGTTTGTGGTTCGCCAGTCGTATAATCTTCGTGCAATTATATTTGCTCCATCATTATTAAAGCCCATGCGATTGATCAAGGCTTTGTCTTTGGGCAAACGAAATAAACGCGGTTTATCATTACCCTTTTGCGGTAACGGAGTTACCGTACCTACTTCGACAAAACCAAATCCCAATGCTTCCAACTCGTGCAGGTACAAAGCATTTTTATCAAAGCCCGCACCGAGGCCTACCGGGTTTTTAAAATTCAATCCGAATACCTCTTTCTGCAATGAATCATTTTTACATTGAAAAGAAGATTTTATCCATTTATCAATGAAACCAATTTTGCACCCGGCTTTCAATGTGTTCATGGAAAAATAATGTACGCTTTCCGCAGAGAAAGCAAAAAGAATATTACGGCTGAAAGCATAAAACATGATGCGAAGATAATTTTCAGAATGCGGGAAATATAATCGTGGGAAAAAATAATTGAGAAGATTACTTGTTCCGTTTTTCAATTTTGGCGCTGGTTAAGCAGCAATTACAGCCATTTTGTAGAATATTGGATGGACAATATTATATCATTCCTCTTTTGTTTGTGTTTTTTTTCTCAGCGATATAAATCACCATGAAGATATTTTAACCCTGAATCAACAATGACTGTTACAATTTTTTTTCCTGCCCCAATAATTCTTGCCCTTTGAATTGCTGCCCATACATTTGCTCCCGATGTGGTTCCACCAAAAATTCCTTCCAGTCTTGCCAGCTTTTTAGCAGTCTCGTAAGCATCCTCATCCTTTACTGATACTACTTCATCAGCAAGGTCTAACCTGCAGATAGATGGCACAAAGCCTGCGCCGATGCCCTCCAATTTGTGTTTGCCCGAAATGTCACCACCTGAAAGTGAACGCACGTAGAATGGTTCAATTGCAATACAGCGGATATTGGGTATTTCATTTTTAAACACTTCCGAGTTCCCGGAAAAACATCCGCCGGTCCCCACACCCATAATAAATTCATCAATGTTATTTCCAAGAACAGCTATGATCTCTCTTGCCATTTTGTGATATGCATTCCTGTTGTCAACATTATTAAACTGGTCAGTCCAGAATGTATTGGGTTGTTTACTTAATTCTTTTGCTCTCTTTACCATTGAGTCAATGAGGCTGGCCGTTATTGCACCATTTTCACTCGGAAATATTTCAAGAGTGGCGCCGAATGCATGCATGGTCTGTAGCTTTTCTTCTGCAAATGCGTCGGAGGTTACGAAGTATGCATGGTAACCTTTGGTGGCACATACCATTGCCAGCGAACTTCCCGTGCTTCCACCGGTGTAATCAAGTACTGTTCCTCCGGGTTTTAGCTCACCCCTCATTTCAGCTCCTTCAACCATTGAAAATGCCATCCTGTCTTTCATGCTTCCCGTAGGGTTTGCACCTTCATACTTTACATATATTTCGGCACAGCCGGGTTCAGACAGGCGCTCTAATTTTATTAATGGTGTATTTCCTGTTGCTTTCATTTTTTAGATTAATTAATTGATGCAAAAATAACATACAGCAAATTGGCTTGGCGAAAAAAGGTATTTTAAGTCCGTTTAACCTGGCGAGTCCGCACTATAATTCACGTCAATTAAATGCGACCAGATTTCCTTCTAAGATAATTACAGCCTCACCTGTTACTAAAACTTTTTCGGCTTGTAATTCGACAGTCATATAACCGGTCCGGGCTGATGACTGAAAGGCTTTCATTTTCTTCTTACCAAGTTTCTCAGCCCAATACTTTGCGAGGAAAGTTTGAACTCCGCCCGTCACAGGGTCTTCATTGGTACCTGCCCAGGGCCAGAAATACCGGTAATGAAAATCATACCCTGGATTATTGGATGGTGCTGTTACCAAAACGCCATTAATATCATTGTACGAATTTAATAATCCGTCGAAATCGGGCTTTAACTCTGCTAACAAACCGTCATCGCTGATCTCTAATAAAAAGATTTTATTTTTCGGACTAAAAGCTGTGTTACTAATTTTCGTTAGTCCCAAAGCCTCAAGCATCGCAGATGGAACTGTTGCAGCAATTGTATCATAAACAGGAAATTCCATTATTATTTCATAGTTCTGTCTTTTTATTAACAGGTCTAAATTCTCCACAGTAATAAAATGAATTTTATTTTCATCCGTATTTCTAAACAGGATCTTTGCAGCGGCAAGGGTAGCATGACCGCATAACGGAATTTCCATCTTTGGTGAAAAGTACCTGATAGCATAAGTATCGGTTTTATTTGTTTCAGAGACAAATGCAGTTTCAGAAAGACCAAATTCCCGCGCAATCTTCAACATTTTTTCTTCACTTAATTCATACCCAGGGAAACATACGCCCGCAGGATTTCCTTTAAAAGGCTCGTTTGTGAATGAA
>JAHEZC010000345.1 GCA_023251275.1 Parafilimonas sp.
ATATGGACCTTTTAATCTTGCGCTTTTTTTGTATCGCCTATCCGACTACCGGTGGATTGTCAGGACAATCCACCTGCCCTTCTATTTCCTGCCTATGATAAATTACCGGGGAAAAAAGATGGATAAAGAATGAGCATACCGGAATGTTCTTTGCTATGCACAAAATCCCCGGAAGAAACGTTGCGGGGAAGGAACATATTCCATGAACAATAAAGGTTGAAGGGTAAAAATAGAATATTTGGATGTTTATTTTTGAAATAATGCAACAGCTTTGTCTTTTCAGGTTTCTGTTTGGTATCGCCTCTGATCATTAAAAAGACGGAGACTCACCTGTTCAGCAATTATAAACGACAACATTCACTTATCTCTTGCTTCAAAGAAATTATAGTTAAAGGATATGATCCTTCTCTGGATGCCTATATATAGGATCGCCTGTTGCGTGAAATTTTTTATTTCTTCAATTTCACTTTCAGTATTCTAAGACTTTTAAATATATCTTTTAAATAGGTAATTTGATCGATTGTCATATCGCACTTAGGAATCAAGTTAGCTACACGTTTGTTTTGATAAATTAAAAACCATTCAGATAACTCCTCAATTTTATAAGTTTTTTCCCAATTGAATTCCGTTTTAAAACTTTCTCCTGTCATTTTTAAATTTTCATTGTTAAATTCATATTCAACTTTTTCATGCAATCGTTGGGAAGAAGAAAAGTTCCTCTTTGCAGAAAAATAAATGCTAATCGGAAATCCAAAGACAAAGAATAGCCCTAATATTAATTGAAATGTAGGTGGCTCATTCTTGTAAATCGTTGAAGCAATGCCGGCATAAAATAAAAGAGAAGTAATCAGCATGATTAATCCAGCGATCGTCAAGTAAATTACAAAAGCTTTTTTATAGTAAAGAATATAACTGAGTTTAATGTACTGCTTCAAATTAATTTGAGATTGGAATTTCATTGAATTTAATCTTGATTTGTAAAGTTAGAGTTGCGAATGTTAGTGATTGCAATAGTCATGTTGTCCTAAAATTTCACACCCTGCGATGATTAACGTTGTTGCACGAAGTTAAAAATTTTATCCTTATTGATTTTCAATCACTGTCCTTTGCGTTTTTATGTTAACTGTTGCGTTAGCCATCCCCCCATTCTATTTCCTTTCTATCATAAATCATCAGGGAATCCCATCTATTATCCTCAATCTTTTTGACCACAGTATTGAAAATTCTTTCCCTTTGCGGCGAAAAGAATAGGCTGGCTGACGAAATCGTCGGATATCTAATAAGGGCCATAATGAGTTGAGTTTTTAAGTTTAGGAAAATTGTTGAACCCCAAAAAAATATTGAAAAAAAGAAAAAAAAATATTTGCGGGATATTTTCAGTTACCGGAAAAACAGTTTCAAAGAATTTATTCCTATATTCGGCAAAACAACATGCTATGAGAATTTTAATACCCTTCTGTACATGCGTGCTCTTATTATGTACTCAGGCAGTTTTTTCGCAGAAAAAAACAATTACCGGTAAAGTAACTGATGCCGTTACAGGTACGCCGCTTGAACTCGTTTCAGTGAAATTAAAATCTGGAGGCGGTACCGTTACGGACAAAACCGGCTCATTTACACTCGCTGTGGAGAGTAATGACCAGCTTATAGTGACTTATGTGGGTTATGCCGATCAAACTATAAATGTGAGCAGCCAAATTAATTTTGATATTAAGCTTCAGCAGGCAGTCATTGATTTAACACAGGTCATCATGGTCGGCACAAGAAGCAGCGGAAGAATTAAAACAGAATCCCCCGTGCCGGTGGATATTATCAATATTAACCAGGCAGGCGTTCCCACTGCCAAGATGGATCTGACCTCTGTACTGAATTATGCCGCACCGTCTTTCAATTACAATAAACAAAGCGGTGCAGATGGCGCCGACCATATTGATTTAGGGACGCTGAGAGGGCTGGGGCCGGACCAGACCCTGGTTCTTATCAATGGCCTGAGAAGACATCAAACAGCTTTTGTGGCTTTGTTTGGCACAAGAGGCAAAGGTAATTCCGGGGTTGACCTGAATGCTTTTCCGGAAGCCGCTGTTGACAGGATTGAGATCCTGCGCGATGGCGCTTCTGCACAATATGGCTCTGATGCCATGGCAGGTGTAATTAATATCATTCTAAAAAAAGATGTGAATCACTGGACGATCAATACAGGATGGTCCGGGTATTATGATAATAAATTCAATTCACTGAAAAGCTATGATCCCAGCCAATATTATACAGGCAATAAGCTTGACGGGAATACATTTTCCTTTTCTGCTGACAATGGCTGGAAGATCGGTAAAAATGGGGGTTTTATTAATATCGCTTTAGACTATTTAACCCAGGGGAAAACCTTCCGGCAGGTGCCCGATACAAACGTCATGAGAAATCCTGATGCGCTGCCTTTAAACACTTTGCGCCGTGCATTTGGTGATGGTTCCCTTGATGCAGGAGGCGGTATGTACAACATGGAAATACCAACGGGCAGCTCTGGAAAAACGATCTTCTATTCTTTTGGGGGAGTTAATTATAAAGCATCAGATGCTTATGCCTTCACCAGAAACGATGACAACCCGCTGCGTTTTCCGGTTGACGGAGATGGAAATATTATTTATGATCCCGGTATTATGCGAAAATCAAGCGATGGTGTTATTTTTTACAATCCGCATATTCAAACGCATATTTCAGATGTATCTTTTGCTGCCGGGTTAAAAGGGACTACCAAAACCGATTGGAATTGGGATCTGAGTAATGTTGTAGGCAAAAATAATTTCCATTTTTATGGGGATAAAACATATAATGCCTCATTAGGTACAATAACGCCTAATCATTTCGACGACGGGGGCTTTAGCTTTCTCCAGAATACGCTTAATCTTGATTTCAGTAAGCCTTTTAAAACAGTGGCACATGGCCTTAATTTAGGCCTCGGAGCGGAATTTCGCTATGAAAACTATATCATTTACAGCGGCGAGGATGGTTCCTGGAAACAATATGACCCTGCCCAGGCGGCCGGCTCGCAGGGTTTCCCGGGTTTCCGCCCCGCAGACGAAGTAAATGCAAACCGTACTAACATCGGCGGTTATATAGACGCTGAACTGAATGTAACAAAAGCCTGGTTGGTGGATGGCGCCGTACGTTTTGAAAACTATTCTGACTTCGGCTTTGTAAGCACCTATAAATTAGCGACACGCTACAAGCTTGCTCATAACTTTAATATCAGAGGTTCTGTGAGTACCGGTTATAGAGCACCATCTTTGCAGCAGATCAATTTCAGCAATACGCTCACCACTTTTGTAGGCGACGTGCTTGAAGAGGAAAAAGTTGCACGCAACGGCGACCCGATCACGAAAGCGGCAGGTATTCCCGCCCTGAAACAGGAAACATCTGTAAATGTAAGTGTTGGGTTTACCTGGAAACCAGTCAGGGAATTGACTTTCACAGTTGATGCGTATCATGTGAAAGTAAAAGACAGGGTGGTATTATCCGGATATTTTTATGCGGATGATGAAAATCTGCCTGTTGAATTTACTTCCCAATTGCAAAGCCTGAATGTAGCAGTGGCACAGTTCTTCGCAAATGCAATCAGCACTTCCAATACCGGTGTGGATATAATTTTGGATTATAACAAAAAATGGGGTAAAAATGGATTTAAGGCTTTGATTGCAGCTAATATTCAAAATATGAAAGTTGATGGCATTCATGTTCCGGATAAATTAAATGACAGCTATTTGCACCGCAAAACATTTTTCAGCGACAGGGAGGAATCCTTTGTCAGAGCCTCTGCGCCTAAGTCCAAATTCACTTTAAACCTCGAATACAATGTCAATAAATTTGGTTTCGGCACACACCTCACTTATTTTGGCAAAGTGAAATTGCTGGGATTTGGATGGACAGGTCTGCAAAGTGCGGAAGGAACAGGTGGACCAGGCGACCCCGCCATCTCAGGAAGCTTTGCGGGTATTGACCCTTATGTGGACATTGATGGCTATGGGTATGACAACCGGGTTCATATTGCACCTGAAGTATTCAATTATAATGGCAAAGTAACCACCGATATATTT
>JAHEZC010000346.1 GCA_023251275.1 Parafilimonas sp.
CCTAAATCAAAAAGCTCTGTTTCTCGTTGTTTTGGTGATAAGTCTTTTAGATAATAAAAATAATCATTGAGAGAGAAATTAATCATTTCTTGTGCCTTACTTTCCGTCGAACCGTAACCAGTCAATTGTAATGAAGGGATATATAAAACAATTTGTCTGGTATCTTTATCTCGGAATTTGAATAAACTTACTTCTGCCTTTATTTTTTTTATGTGTGCATCAATATGTAAAATATCTTGAGGGATTACCTTTTCGGATAAGGAAATATTGGTAAACATAGCTTCTTTAACAGGCTCGTTAATTGTTGTTAACTATAAAGGTATCGCTAAATTAGTACCAAAAATTTAAATTGCAAATTCATTTACATAAATTTAAGCTATTAAAAGATGTGATGTCATTTTGATGAAAAGCCGTTAAATTCCATACTTGGCTATGAAGAAATTTGAAGTTTTTAGGCGGCTAATTCAATTTCTTTTGCCGGTATTTCTGACGTAATTTATTGATTACTCTCTTTGTCCACATTGTGAGTTAATACCTCAAAATTAGCCAATTTGGCAGAAAAAAGCTTCGCAGTCAGTCTTTTTGTCTGTAATAATTGGGCAAATAAGTCTAAACTACCTGTTTTTTGTGTCGGTACAGGCTTTGAGCAAAACATTTCAAATAATTTTTAAACTTAAAAATTGAATAACTATGACACTCGTAAAGCACAATTACAGGAACCTGAACAACCTGTTTGATGAGTTCTTTGGCAACTTACCTGCTGCATGGAGCAAAGAACCCGGATGGAATGTTCCTGCCGTGAACATTCATGAAACAAACGATGCTTATCTCCTGGAACTGGCAGCTCCGGGATTGAACAAAGAAGACTTTAAGATCAACCTTGAAAAAGGGTTGCTCACAATCAGTTATGAAAAGAAAACTGAAGTTGAAAACAAAGAGTACAAAACGCATCGAAAAGAATTCAACGTAACCAGCTTTAAGCGCAGCTTTACCGTTGATGATATTATTGATGCTGAAAAAATTCAGGCCAAATATGACAATGGCGTGCTCCAGGTTTTCTTGCCTAAGAAAGAAGAAGTGAAAGTATTACCGAAAGAAATTTCCATTCAATAAGATTGTTTTCATGGGCTCCGCAAAAGCGGAGCTGGCAGTTGGTTTTGGTTTAGTCCCCGCATTTCTATGCGGGGTTTTTTATGTGGAAATGTAATGATTTCCCGAAAATATCTACCAATAATAAAAAAATCATTAGCCGTTTATAAGATATTTACAACGAATTGTTATGCGTTGATTCATGACAGGAGAAAATGTATTCATACAGCAACTCAACCAACATCAAAACATTATTTATAAAGTATGTGCGATGTATATGGATGATGTTGCTGAGAGAGAAGATTTGTTCCAGGAAATTACTGTGCAGGCATGGCAGGCATTTAAAAACTTCCGGGGCGACGCAAAATTCTCTACATGGCTTTACAGGGTGGCATTAAATACAGCTATTTCCTTTTACCGGAAAGAAAAAAGAAAACCGGCTGTTTTTTTTACGGAACAATTACCCGAACACACAGAATATACTGAACCTGTCGAGGAACAGGTACATGCCATGTACAAAGCGATTGCTCAATTATCAAAGATTGATAAAGCGCTGGTGATGCTTTACCTCGAAGATTACAGCTACGATGATATAAGCAATATGCTTGGTATTACAGCCAACAATGTTGCTGTAAAAATGAACCGAATAAAAGCAAAGCTGAAAGAAGAAAGCAAAAAATATTACCAGGTCTGATAAAATTTTCATCATGGAATTTGATGAGCTTAAGATATTGCTGAAGCAACAGTTAAACGAGCATCAGCCGCAAAAATCGGCAGATGACCTTTCTGTATTACTTGGGAAAAAAACGCAGTCTGTAATTGGTAAAATCAAAAAAAGCCTCCGGCTTGAATTGATTACCAGTATAATATTCCTCATTGTTTTTGCTTATTTCGGCATAGCAGGAAATTTCTGGTCTTTACGGGTTTATCTTTCTGTCTTTGCGGTAATTTTTTTCCTGTTCTTTTTTGTGCTTTTATTTTTACTGCAAAAAACAATAAAGCTCAGCAGCACATCTTTGCCGGTAAAGGCCAATCTTCAATTCATTGTGCATATTATTAAAGAATATGTGAAAAGATCTTTCCAGTTAACCATGATATTTATTCCCGTTTCTATTGTTTTTATGATCATATTGGCGCACAATGATCCTTCAAGGCAGATTATTACGGGCAATGAGAATCACCTGTTTCAAAACAGTATGCAGGAAGTTATTTTTTTTATTGTCTATATCGCAGTTTTTTCTGTCGGCATGTACTTCTTCACAAAATGGTATCTGAAAAAATTGTATGGGAATTATCTCAATCAACTGGAAGCGCTGATCAAAGAATTAGAAGAATGATCAGTTCATCTTTATCCAATGAAAAATAAAAGCAGCTAATTTATCCGGCGGATACTAATACTATCGCTCCCTTATTTGGGTTTGCCCGGTACAAAATAAAATTTCCTTTGTTATCTTTTTTTGGATGCATTTGCTGCTGATAATTATCCTGCTTTATGTCAACCTTTTTCCATTCGTCAGGCACATAAGTTTTTAAGGTAAGGGGAATATCATACACATTTGTATCTAATGAATGTTGCAGTTGCACCATGATACGGTCACCTGCTTTATCAGTCTTCACAGAGGCGTGCATTCTTTCCCTCATATATTTTGCGGCATCACTGAAATTCGCTGTCCATAAACTGTCTTCATGTTTTTTTATATATTGAAAATAAGTATCCAGTAATTCATGTGGTAATACTTCATAGCCGAGCCCATCTACGCCATGAAAAACGAGCACTAACCATATATTTTCATGAGCCATCGCAGTATCAACCCATGATTTCATCAATTGCAAAGATGTTTTGGTTGTGCCCCCACGTTGCCATTGTACATATTCTTTATCCGATGAGCCGGGCTGTGTTTTATACCCGCGGTTTATTTCCTGCATATACGGATCAGTCATCAGGTTACGCAGGGAAGCATACACAGGCAGCGAATATTTCATTGCCCTCGTGTGTTCAATACCAAAAGGTATTTCAGCGGTAAATATGTATTTTTCTCCCAAATGATTTTTGATATCTTCTTTGCTTTTTTCAAGCTCATAAAAAATATTTGCCGTGTCCAATACAGCTATATGCGCATGGGTGATGGTATGACTTGCAAAATCGTATCCTTGTGAAGCATACAGTTTTATACTATCCCATGTAAGGCCGTTTTCCTGCGCCTGTTCATCGCTTAACTCTGTTCCTTTTTTCAGACTTCCGTTTCTCACTTTGCTATACAGTTCATCCATCATTTTCCTTGCCTCCATTTCCTTGCCATCTTCATACAGATTTGCGCTGCTGTCGTAATATGCATTGGCGCCTGTATAACCGAGGTATTTTGCTGCAGAAGCCCGCTCATAATAATTATCGGCATTCGTAGGAACGGTGGCGGTCTCGGCAATGATCTCTTCAACCGGCCTCCCGATAAATTTTCCCTTGAAGGCCGAACCCGGAATGGATCCTGTGATGATATAAAATGTGGCAGGCAATTGTAATCTTTTCATCACGGGCAGTGCATACCTGAATTGGTTGATGGAACCATCATCATAAGTAATAGAAACCGCTCCTGCTTTGCCATCCTGCCATTTGGTAATTTCGGTCTGACCGTTTGCATTGTCATAGTTTAAAAGGACCAATAGAAAAAAAAGAAGATAGAAGGATAATTTATTCATACTTTAAAAGTATAAATTTTCTGCGGGTTGCCATATTCTCTATATAATTATCGAAACTTTGAAATTCTGCCATTATTCGGGCAAGGGTTGTTGTAATAATTTTTTAATCATTATCCGCATACAACAACCTTATTGGGAAACCACCTATTAAGACAGATAGTAAGCAATAAACGAAACCACATAGAAATTTTTATTGCTGTTAACTTAGCTGCAACTGCTGCTATGAAGAGTCAGCGGGGACGAAAAGACTATATTTTTGCAAGCTAAATTTATGTGTTATGTCATTTCAGGCGTATTTAA
>JAHEZC010000347.1 GCA_023251275.1 Parafilimonas sp.
TGCTTTTTTGTTTTCTCGTATTCTTTCTGCCTTGCAAGCAGCATTTCTATGTGCAGGGGACATGCTGCATGTCTAAGTATGCATAGCCGGAAAAGAAATGATATTATTTGCCCCGGATAAAAGCATTTCTGCCCGGTTGGTTGGCCAAGTAATATTTCATGCATCAAACAATTGCTGCAATTGCTGAAAATTTATTTCTGTATAATCTTTTATAATGAGATCAGCACGATCAAGGTCTTCTCTTGCATGGGTGGTAACTAATCCTACGACTTTCATTCCTGCTGCTTTTGCAGAAACCACTCCCGAAACACTATCCTCGAATGCAATACTTTTGCCGGGATCAGCATCGAGAAAATCTGCAGCCTTCAAAAATATTTCGGGGTCAGGTTTTCCCTTGCTTACATGGGTAGAGTTCACCACTGTTACAAAATATTTTTCAATGGATACACGGTCAAACATAAACTGAATGTTGACGGGTAATCCTGAAGTCGCAACTGCCATCGGGATTCCTGCATGGTACAATTCATCAAGAAAATCAATCAATCCCGGAACAGGTTCAATATGCGGCGCATACAATTCCCGGTACAGGCTTTCTTTTTCTTCCGTCATTTGTTCAATCTCCTCAGCAGATAATTTTCTTTGAAAAATGTAATGGAAAATATCGCGGTTTATTTTACCGTTGAAAGTTGTTTTATATTCTTCTAATGAAAAAGGCCTGCCGATCTTATGATGAAATGCTTTCCATGCTTCTATATGATAAGCATTATTGTCAATCAGCGTGCCGTCGAGATCAAAAATTATTGCTGCAGGTTTCATCATTTATTTCGCTGATTGATTATTGTTTGCGCCGTTTGGGAATACTCAGGCTTTGCCATTCCTTATCCTTTATCATCTTGCCGATAAAAACAATTTGCCCGATATGATAAGAGATATGGGCATAAGAGCGAAGTAATGCATCATAGATGGTAAGTTGTTCGTTTCTGATAGAGATAATTTTCATCAATTCATCCGGCTTTAATTCGCTGATGGTGTTAAAAACAAGGCTCCATCCTTCGTGCCACAATGCGAGCAGGGAATCTTTGTTGCATTCTGCAGGTTCAAATTCTTCGTCTCTTCTGCGCCAGGGTTTTTCACCATCCTCAGTGAGAAAATCCGTAAACCTGCTCATCATATTGCCGTGCAGGTGCTGTATGATGATGGCGATATTGTTGCTTTCCGGTGATGCATGAAAAAAGAAATCTGCTTCATTCAACTGTGCAAAACTTTTTTCACCGAGGTCTTTATAAGACTGAAGACGTAATACAATATCTTTTAAAAATCCTTCTTCAAAATTCATATTGATTTGTGTTTTATATTTTCAACATTTCAACTATAAGATTTATAGTTCAATTGGCAAATTGTTTTATTGTTCAATTGTCTTTTCTGGCTTTTACTTCTCAACCATGCAACAATATAACCATTCAACAATTCAACATTTTTTTTATTCTCTTTCTGACTTCCCGACTTTACGGACTTTCCCGACTCTCCCTTTAGTATCCCGCTGCTCCATCTTCACCTCTGCCATCTGCTGCAGCTTCTTTTTTGCGACCTGGCAGAATTTTTATCAATTCTGTTCTGCCGATTCTGACTCTATTCACGATCTTATATCCCATTTTTTCCAGTTGAGTTTTTACATCCTGCGGAAACGATTCTTCTATCATTACTTCATCAGGAAGCCATTGATGATGAAACTTAGGCTTGTTCACTGCATCATCTGCATTCATGTCAAAATCAATCACGTTTACAATACTCTGAAACACAGACGTGGGAATAGTCGTGCCACCTGGTGTTCCCACTACCATAAAGGGCATATTATTTTTCAACACAATGGTTGGCGTCATCGAACTCAGCATCCGCTTGCCCGGCTCAATTGCATTGGCATCACCTCCAATAGCGCCATACATATTTGGCACACCAGGTTTTATACTGAAATCATCCATCTCATCATTCAGTAAAAAACCTGCGCCGCCCACTACCGTTTTGCTGCCGTAACCATCGTTGAGTGTTGTAGTTACAGCAACTATGTTGCCTTCTTTATCCGCAATGCTGATATGCGTAGTCTCTTCGCTTTCATGAATCAATCCCGCTTTTATATCTATACTCTTTGATGCATGCAGGCTGTCGTAATCTTTCATTCGTTCAATAAGATAAGCATCGTTCAATAAAGTTTTCTGCGGCACTTTCCAATAATCGGGATCGCCGAGATGCTGAGCCCTGTCTGCATAAGCCCGGCGCTCTGCTTCAATCATCAGTTGCACCGCACGTACACTTTGAAAGCCATATTCCCGTACGGGATATTTCTCAATCATCTTCAGCATTTGGCCGATAAGAATTCCTCCGCTGCTGGGCGGCGGAAAACTTATAATGTGATAACCCCTGTAATCAAATTCCACCGGCTTTCTTTCTTTGACAACATAATTTTTCAGATCATTATATGTGATCAATCCGCCGCCTCGCTTCATTTCCTCGACGATAAGTTTTGCCGTTTCACCTTCGTAAAAACCTTTACTTCCTTTATCCCTGATACGCTTTAATGTTTCAGCCAATTCCGGCTGCAGCAAAGTATCGCCTTTTTTCCATTCGTGTTTTTTGACAAAGGCAACGGGCATAGTACTGTATTGCTCAAATTCTTTTCTTGTGCCGTTGAGGCTTTCTGCATCTTTTTGTGTGATTGCAAAACCGTTTTCAGCAAGGTCAATAGCAGGTTGAATCAATTCGCTGAAAGGAAGCTTTGCATATTGCATGGCAGCAAATAATCCTGCAACAGTTCCCGGCACGCCGGAAGAAAGATGTCCTTTCTCCGACAGGCCGGTTCGAACATTCCCGTCTTTATCGAGATACATATTGCGGGAGGCATTTGCAGGCGCTTTTTCACGGTAGTCAAGCGCAACAAGAACACCGTCATTTTTTCTTGCCAGCAGAAATCCGCCGCCGCCGATATTACCGGCATCCGGGTAAACCACTGCCAATGCAAGCTGTACGGCAATCATGGCATCGAATGCATTGCCTCCCTGCTTCATGACCTGCATACCTATTTCGCTTGCCAGCGGATGTGCACTTGCCACACATGCATTGTCGAATGTTGCATTTTTGACAGGCGTGTAGTGGTAGGGATCAACTTCCCTACCCGCACCAACTATATGAGTTGTTTGTACGCAACTTATTGCAAATAAAAAAAAGATGAGTGTGGTGAATGAAATTAATCGCTTCATGCAAACAAATGTATGAGAAAGGAGTTGAAAGCAGATGACAAGTAAAATTATTGTCGTGAGGGCTTTAATAACAGTCTGAATTGTAACCGTTTATTTTATCGCTTTAAAAACAAAAATATATGCAGCTTCTTCTCCGATATAATTGATGTAATTATGCTGAAACTCTAGTGTCGTGTTATCCAATTGAAGAATTTTGCCATTCCATTTATAGGGATGATAAAAGTCAAACTCGTGAGAGATCACCAGTTTAGCATCAGAAGAATCAAGCCACCACAAAGCACCTTCATTGGGACCGAATAACCATTTGATTTCGCAATCTGGGTCTGCGTGCAACCTGTGAAAAACACTGTCTTTTCCAAATGCAAAAGTATCAACCAGTTCACATGGATTATATTGAGTGGAAGTAAAATCAGCTTTTTGTGACGTGGCAACATCCACAAGATAAAGGTTTGACAATTGCCATTTATTGGAAGTCAGCAGATCGTAACGCGGTTGCTGAACCAGGTCAGGCGTTTCTTTTTGGCAGGAAGCAAAAGCAATAATCAAAATACAAATACAAATCTTATAAATCATATTACGGGCATAAAATCTATAAATGTACTCCATAATCTTTTGGCAAAAGATTTTTCTTTCAATATTTTCACCCGATAATTTCCTGTATGAAAAAATGCTTGCTTTTTATTTTTTTTCTTTTTTATTACGCAATTCTGGAAGCGCAAACACTGCAATCGCCTGAGCAGTTTTTAGGATATAAAGTTGGTGCACATTTTACCCCTCACTATAAAATTCTGAATTATTTTGACGCAGTTGCAAGTGCAAAGCCTGATATGG
>JAHEZC010000348.1 GCA_023251275.1 Parafilimonas sp.
AAAATGGACCACTGTTACATGGCAGCCTCTGATAGAAGGCCTTCAATATAATACGGCAGAAGGATTTGTTATAAACACAGAAGCAACTATACGGCGCTATTTCCGCAAGCCAAAAGAACAGGTTAGTTTTACCCCGCATCTGCGGTATGGATTCAGCAACAATCATTTCAATGCATGGGCAACGGTTCAATTTGAAAAAAACCCTTTTGTGCCCCGCTATGTTGACAGGGATAATGAAAATGTGTATAAAAAAGGCATCCTGATCTTAAGCGGAGGAAAGCGTATAAGTCAGTTCAATAAAAATGAACCGATAATTCCAATAAGCAATACCATTAATACTTTATTTTTCAACAATAATTTCATGAAGATTTATGAAAATTATTTTGGAGAAATTAATTATAATAAACGCACAGATTACGGCCTGGATTACACCATAAATCTTTTGTATGAAGACAGGATACCATTGGACAATACAACTGACTTTGCTGTAATAAAATACAACCCTTCCAAATTCACACCGAATTATCCCGCAGAAAAAATCTCATCTCAATTTTCACGGCACCAGGCAGTTACGGCAGGAATAGAATTGAAGTATCAGCCCGGTCAGAAATTTATTCAATTCCCGCGTACAAAAATTCCGCTTGGCTCTAAGTACCCGACTTTTGAATTGCAATACACAAAAGGGTTTCATGGAATACTTGGCAGTGATGTAAATTTTGACAAATGGCAATTTTCTGTTTTTGATAAAGTGAATTTTAAACTTAAAGGCGAATTGCATTTCAGGGTAAGTGCAGGAGGATTTTTAAATACCGATTCAGTTTTCATACAGGATTACCAACATTTCAACGGCAACAGGATTGCAGCAGTTTATTCCTATGACAATATATTCCTCAATGCATATTATTATGCAAACAGTACAAAGGCGCATTTTTATACTGCAGCGAATATTGAACATCATTTCAATGGATTTCTTACGAATAAGATTCCCTTATTAAAAAAGTGGAACCTGCATCTTGTAACGGGAAGTAATGCAATCTTCATTAACAGCGCTTCTTACTACATTGAATTTTTTGGCGGGATGGAAAATATTTTTAAACTGCTGCGTGCAGATGTGGTAGCTTCCTGGCAGGATGGAAACCCGCAGCATATCGCATTCCGTCTTGGGCTTGGCGGATTATTGGGCGGCAAAATATCTTTCAAATAAATGAAAGGCTATAAGCAGCAGCTTTTATTTTCAAATCATGCCGTATAGTTTTTCTTTCTGCTCCATTGGTATACCACACCAAACAATATTATTACAAATATTGGCCCTGCAATATTGATAAGTTGCCATTTCATTCGCTGGTCATTTACTTTTTTCTTATCGAGCAGCCGCAAAGTAAAATCTTTATTCCTTGCTTCAAATAATCTGTTGTTGCTGACAAGATAATCCACGCAGTTTAAAAAGAATTCGCGATTGGCAAACCGGTAATTCTCCAGTGGCAATTCTCCCATCGGCAATGGCCCCTGCGCAGGACTGACTGAGTTGGTAACAATATCTGCATCAGATACTACAATCTGTTTTGATATCTTTTCGCCCTTTGCAATAAATGCTTCGCCACTTGCTTTGGCAACTGAATCCTGTACTTCTCTTGTCAGGCGATTGGCAAAAAGTGAAGTGAATTTTCCTTCAAGTAAAACAGCAGCGGGAACATAACTCTTGTTGAATGTTAAAAAGTCTGCATCATCACTCACACTGTTTAAGGTTACCAATGTAGGGGAACTTATTTTGCGGCTGTTTGTATCAGTTGCAAGCAGGATTGTTTTTTCTATACCCGGCGCTTTAACTGTATCAATGCTCGAAGGAAAAACCGGCAAGACCCTGTCGAGATTTTTTGAAACGGGATTATTGTTGTTTGAACTGAGAAAAGGATAATAAGGCCAGGGAATACGCTGCATCCGGGGGCTGCCATCAGGATTTTTGCCAAATACAATCGGTATTTTAGCACAGTTCAGATCCTGCAGCAGATCGCTATTGATTCGTACGCCGTAGCGGAACAAAATATCGTCAAGATTTAAGTTTCTGTCAAATGCAATAAAGTCGGACTTGCTGCGCATCAGGCTGTCCAGTTCTGCATAAAGCTTGTCAATAAACCAAATGACTTTCCCTCCATGCATTACATATTGGTCGAGCTTTAGTTTATCCTCTTCACTGAAAGCTTTGGTTGGCTTTACAATGATGAGTGCATCTATTTGTTTTGCATCGGGATAACCCTGGCTCAAATCAAAAATGGCTAACCTGTATTCATTCTGCAAGCTTTCACCTAAATCATTTATTCTTAAATCAGCAATAGGCATCGTTTCACCATTGCCTATGGTGTAAGCTACAACCGGAATATATTTACGGGTCAGTTTATCAATTGCATTGGCGAACTTAAATTCAAGCAAGGCTTCTGCTGCATTAAGCGTTGCTTCTTTGTCTGTAAATTCCTGGGGGTTATCGTTAATAATATTGTAGTTTTTATAAATGGTGCGGCTGCTTCGCAAATCAATGGCAAGCGGTTTCATGTTCCTGTAATATACAAGGGCCGAAGGAATGATAAGCAGGTTTGTTGATTTATCTTTTGATGTGGCAATGATTTCGGTTTGTTCAAACACAACACCCAGGCGGCTTAAGCTGTCATACAATTCTGAATGAATGCTATCTTTTATGTATTCATAATTTTTTGAATTAATACTATCCTTCAACACAATCTTGGCACTGTCAGTTAATTCATCTTCTGCTTTTTCAAAAATTACTTTTACCGTGTTGCCACTGACATCACGGAATTCATCAAGTATATCTTCAGCGGCAATGCGCAGCTTTTTATAGTCTGAAGGCAGATCACCTGCAAGAAATACTTTTATAGTAACTGTTGAGTCAAGCCCTTTTAATAATTCTTTGGTGGCATCTGTTAAGCTGAAGCGCTTCTCAGCGGTAAGATCAATTCTGTAATTCAGAAATGCCGAGAGATAAGTAATGGATATGAATAAAATGATGATCACTATCCACCAGTATTTATGTTGTAATATTTTAGTCAACCCATTCATATCATTAAAAAGAATTCATCATGCACAAAAAAAATGACCCTTCATATCCCACAATTATTTCGTTGCCACATTCCTTTGGGTGATGATCAGAAAAACGATGATCACTCCCATGAAATAAATTATATCTCTTATATCTATCACTCCTTTACTTATACTCTTGTAGTGAAAATTGATACCGAGCATTTCAATGTAATAATCCATACCGTTTGCAAAAACTGGTAATTTACTGACAGCTTCAAATCCTGTATATAAAATAAAACAAATGAAAGCGCCTGTGATAAAAGCAACTACAGTGTTATTGGTATAGCTGCTGGTGCATATACCTGCTGCCGTAAAAACTGCTCCCAGCAGAAATAAGCCGATATAACTTCCGGTTGTACTCCCTGCATCAATGCCGCCAACAACGCTTAGTTGTTGCAAAGAGATTGCATAAATAATTGCAGGTAACAGTGCAAGCAAAACGATTAGCAGTGCACCGGAAAATTTTCCCCAAACAATTTGCACAGCACTTAAAGGCATCGTTTTCAGCAATTCAAAAGTGCCTGCTTTATATTCATCTGCGAGGCTGCGCATAGTGATTGTCGGAATAAGAAACAGCAAAATCCAGGGAGCAAGTTTAAAAAATCCATCAAGGGTGGCATAGCCAAAATCGAGAAGACTGGTGTCGGGAAAAACAAACAGCAGCAACCCATTGATAAGTAAAAAAATAATCAGGGCAATGTAGCCTGTAGGACTGCTGAAAAACTGGCGCCATTCTTTTTTACAGATCATCCACATCTTCCAAAGCTATTTGAAATTTATTGAAACATACTGTCATCCACGCCCATATTAATGATGTATGATGAATAAGTAATTTCCACTTTTCCTTTTTTATTTTTGAGCTTATCTGCATCAGCAGGTTTTTCGTTTTCATCAAGCTCAAGTGTAACTCCCCTGGGCATCTTATAATCTTTTGTATTAAAACTGAATACTACTTTATCAGGAAGTCCATAATCACTGTATTTTCCATAG
>JAHEZC010000009.1 GCA_023251275.1 Parafilimonas sp.
GCCAACAACCGTCGGTTTAAGGATATCATTTTTGCCATCACCATTGGGAGTAAAGCCGGTGGGAACAAATATCTCCGGCAGTGTTTTGAATACGTGTACAGTCATATCATCATAAGCGAAACATCCTTCAGGAGTGCTTACACGAACACGGTAGGTAACAGAATCAACAGAATATCCGAGTGTAACAACCGGGTTTGGAATGTTGGGGTCACTCATTCCCGTGGAAGGTGACCATGCATAGAGAATGCCTCCTGTTGCATTCATCTGCAATGGCTGATTTACCACAATAATGGTATCATTGCCTGCAAATGCCGGCACATGGGGTATCACTGTAATCACTACCGTATCGTTGCCGGGCTTGCTGCAGCCGAGGGTATCGTAAGCGCTCAGTATATAAGCAGTTGTTGACCCAGGACCTGCAATGGGGTTTAAGGTATTTTCATTTAACAAACTTCCGGGTGGAAACCATGCAAAACTGCTTCCCGTTATGCTGCCGTTTAAAATTATGGAGGTGCTATAACAGATGCTTGTATCCTGTCCGGCTTCGGCTGCCGGGTATGGAGCCACTTTTATATTAATATCATCGGAAGCGACACATTTTCCTACGCTTGCAGTTACATGATAAGCAATATTATTAAGAGGCCGAACAAAAGGATCACGTACGGTATAAGTGCTGATCCCGTCAACAGGTGACCAATTAAAATACAATGCATTGGTGTTTGGATGAAGCTGAAAGCTGTCAGTCAGGCAAATGGAAGTATCCTGACCAATATCAACAAATACACTGCTGATCACATTTACTTTCACCGAGTCTGTATTTATGCATCCCAGGTCATTCAGGTTAACTAAATAGGTCGTTGTTTCTTTCGGATAAACAAGAGGAGTTGAACTGTTGGGGTCAATAATATTATAACCGGGCAGCCAGTTTAAAATAGCTGTAGGGCTTGAAATGTTTGAAACGAGTTTAAGCGTATCAATGTTGCAGATAAGTGTATCGTGAAAAGGCAACAAAAGAGAAGGTTTATCCAGAATATTCAACTCTTTGGTGAGACTATCAGTACAGCCTTTGGTATTGGATACCACTAATTTCACATTTCTTGTGCCCGGGGATAAATATTGGTAAAAAGGATTTTGTGCCACAGATGTGTCAGAGCTTGAAGCGACATCTCCGAAATCCCATCGCCAGTTATAAACGTTACCATATTGGGAAAAAGTACCATCAATAAAATGATAAGGGTTCTGAAAACAACTTCCGTCAAATGTAAAATCAGGAGTAAAACCAGGAAAAACATAAACCTGGGTAGTTCCGGAATCAACACATCCTACGTCTCCTGATACGATAAGTTTTGCCTGGTAAATACCGGTGTCCTGGTAAGTGTAAGTAGGCTTTGGTCGTGTAGAAGTATCCGATGCAATCGGTACAACACCAAAATCCCAAAAATAGCCCGTAATGTTTGGTGAAGTGGATTCATTTTCAAAAGTTACTGTAAACCCATCACAGGAAAGTATTTGTATCGGAAGTTCTGCTGCAACAAAATCACAAGTGCCTACTCTCAGGATAAAATCTTTGCGGTGCGTGCTGATGACATTGCCATTCCGCCATTCAGATACGCATACATTTACCACATAAGCTCCTCCCGGGGGAGCATTGCCATTAATAATACCGGTTTTCGGATCAATTGTTACACCAACGCCTAACGGGCTCGTACCCGAATATGATGATGCATACGTAACATTCCGATAAGGCGGGTTAGATGGGATTACGTTGGCTGAACTGATTGCGACACCCCTGTTGTAAGCATAACAAAAAGCATAAGATAAGGAATCTCCATCAGGATCAGAAGCGCTGAAATCCAGTTTCAGATTTTTTTCCTGACAAACAAGAACAGTATCTTTCAAAGAAAAAACAGCGCTTGAATTAGTCCCATCTGCTCCCAAAATATTTGTTCCCGGTATCTCGCCAACATAAGTAGCTCCTTCTCCCGGCATACCATTTCCCCCCGGTATATCGAAAGTCTGAATATTGACAACACTATTGGAACGGCAACAGGTCTGGTAAGCAATTACATAACCCTCCGGTCTTCTTGGCAGTTCCTCCTTAAAAATATATGACCCTATCTGGTAGCATACTTCCGGAGGATTAATAATGCAACTGCTTGGAGAGTTTAAATTCAGCACCTCAAAAGAAGACCGCCCTACATCTATACTCCGCAGCAAAGAGGATGGAGCGGAGTTTATAAAAATTCCAATCACGACATCGCCGGGAAGCACGGCGGCAGTGCCTACGGGATGACATTCCCTGAATAATCTCAGCGTTATTTCAAAACTATCGGAATTTGCAGAACGGCCGGGCCCCAGGTATTTATAAAACATTTCCCCTCCTGCTATATGACCGGCAAAAGAGTTTATTGATATGAATAAAGCATACAGTGTAATAGTTTTTTTCATTCCCTCAGTTCATTCAATTTCACTGATAAAATTCAATAAGTATTGGTTCACTTTTTCCGTTGCCTCCCACATGCCCTCGTGCGCCACATTTTCGAGGATATGAATATATGCAGTTTTGGGCAGGTGTGTTTGCTGTAATACATCATTTAACGGCGCCACAACATCTTCTGTTCCTATGACAAAGAAAACGGGGAGTTCGCTGCCACGCAATACATGCGTTCTGTCAGGGCGGTTCATCATGGCGAGGTTATATTCCTGCAAGGCTTTTTTGGAAAAATTTTTTCCCTGTTCAATGAGTTCTTTTACTTTTTCAGGATATTTAGTCTTAAATTTTTTAGAGAATAATTTTGGTATCGCAGCTTTTAAAAAAGCATAGCTGCCGTATTGATCAATCGTTTTAT
The DNA here is from genome assembly GCA_023251275.1 of Parafilimonas sp. GTDB lineage: Bacteria > Bacteroidota > Bacteroidia > Chitinophagales > Chitinophagaceae > JAHEZC01. Next base: position 2,850 of record JAHEZC010000009.1, read on the forward strand.
TACTGCGCAGGCGGTTTTGTTTTTTTTCCTCATCTTCCCCAAAGGCGGTAGAATGGATGAGTCCAAATGCTTTTAATAAACCGGGATATTTCTCAGCAAATGCAAGCGTAATATACCCGCCCATACTATGACCGAGCATAATGATCTGAGCAATGTTTTCGTGTTGAAGCAAAGCGTACATACAATCGGCATAATCTGTTATGGCAACTTCTGATACATGTTGCAGGATACCTGAATTACCAGAGCCGGGAATATCAGGCAAAAAGATCTGGTATTGTTCTTTTAAAAACTCCGCCTGCTTATCCCAGATCTGGCTATCTTCCCCAAAGCCATGAAGCAACATGACAGGTTTTCCCTCACCTTCGATCCTGTAAAAAATATCGGCATTATTATATCGAAACGTTTTTTGCATGAAGGGAGACATTATTTCATGAGCATTTTTTTAATAGTTACTACCACGTTCCACATAATCAGCAGACCGCCTGAAGCCAAAGCAATTTTTGATAAGATATCTCCATATCGTACATAAAACGTTTCTCCATCTTCAACAGGTATTTGAGCTTTAATAAAAGCTGCCTTATTCCAGGGTTGCGTTTGTATCACGTCGCCACAATTATCAATCACGGCTGAAATGCCTGTATTGGCGCTGCGTGCAATCCATTTTCTTGTTTCAACGGCACGCAACCTTGCGTAAGCAAGATGTTGCTTATGCCCCGATGTATTGCCCCACCAGCCATCATTGGTGATAATCGTTAAAAGATTTGCGCCCTTTCGCACATACCCGGCAACATATTCGCCATAAATGCTTTCGTAACATATAATCGGTGCAACCACATAAGGATCGTCATTTTCTTTCAGCACTGATGCTTCTTTATCGCGGCCATACCCGCCGGTAGTGCCGCCGAATTTTTCGAAAACAGGCGCCATCCATCTCAAAAAATCAGGAAGCGTTTCCACGCCTGGTACAAGCTTACTCTTATTATAAAATTGTAAAGGGTTATCTTTTTTTATGGCTGTTGCCGAATTAAATTCATCATAATAAATATTTTCTCTTTCATCAAGACGTGCTGTAGGGGTGGCTTTATGTGGTCCATAAGTTTTATATGATTCAATTCCGGTAACCAAAGTAATATCGGGATGCCTGTTTACAAAATCAAATACGGGCTTGCAGTAATGTACCTCCTTCAGTCCATCCTGTGGAAGGGACTGCGACAATGCCGTTTCCGGCCAGATGACGAGGCGCGTATTGCTGTCAAGATCTTTTTCAGAAAGTGAAATCAGTAAATTCATCTGGTCAGAAATAGTAGCAGCATCAAATTTATTATTGTAAGGATCAATATTAGGTTGTACAATGATGACATTACTTAAATTGTCAAATTGCTTTACCGTTTTATTGTCTGGGGTAAGGATGAAGGACAGTATAAATGGCACGGAAATAAGGAGTAAAAGAGGAATTAAAAATTTAAAACTGAAAAAGCGGTATTGGTCGTTTCTTTTTTTAAATCCCAGGTACAATAAAATATTCACCAATAATACCCATAATGTGCCGCTGCTGGTGCCTGTGTATTCATACCACTGCACCCAACCCGGATGCACGGCAAAAACATTTCCAATTGTGAGCCAGGGCCAGCTTAGCTGCCAGTTCAGATGAATGTATTCAAAGCTCATCCAGAAAATGATAAGTGATGCATACCCGATATTGTCTCCAAATTTTCTTTTGAATATGCGAAAACCCCACCACGGCAAAGTCATCAGCAGGCTGTTGGCAACAATGGCGCCGATAGAGCCCACATCGGTTGAGTTCCATATCCACCAGGTAGTGCCGGCATTCCATACCAGCAACGTGATGAATGAATAAAAAAAGAAGCTTAATTTTTTCTCAGTAATATCTGCCAACATCAATAGCGGTATCCATGCAAAAAAAATAAGAAATGTAAAAGGAGAAACCGGCCAAGCTGCCCACAATAGTATGCCTGATATAAGGCTAAGAAGAATTGGATGTATTTTTTTCAATCCTGGTTTTTTTGAGTGCGAAAGTTCGGGATTATTCCAATGTGCATTCAATAATTTTGAGTGAAATATAAAGTAAGCCGGGCTGGGAAGTTTTTTTTGATTTCAAAACAGACCCCAAAGCTGACCGGGTTAGTGGGTTATTCCATTTGAAAAAAATTAGCTTTTCCTCGCGGATTAAAATAGAAATAAAAAGAATTTTAAAAAGAAATCAATATTAGAAGCTGCCTGTAGTACCGGATAGGTTATTTTTAATGAGTTTTTATTTACCTGATCTGTTCTCTTATCAAACTAAATGTGATGTATAAAAATTTTTTTGTTATCAGCATATTGGTGATTGTTTCTCTGAATTTATCAGCCCAGGCTGACACTATTGTTTTGTATAAAAAAAGTTCTGTAATGATTCCCATGCGGGATGGAGTGAAATTGTTTACGGTAATTTTGTCTCCGCTGAATGCAAAATCCGCTGTGCCCATTCTATTAAAACGCACACCTTATGGTGCTGAATTAAACTTACCAGATGGAGGCAGCATGAATGTAAATGAATTTTCCGGTTATACTTTGGAGATGGCGAAAGGCGGCTATTATTTTGTGACGCAGGATATTCGCGGCAAATACAAAAGTGAAGGCAGTATGGAAATTCATCAACCACTTATTCATCGAATAATTAAAGGTTCAGTTGATGAAAGCACTGATACTTATGATACCATTGTCTGGCTTGTAAAAAATCTTGAAAATAATAATGGTAAAGCGGGCATATATGGCATTTCTTATCCGGGCTGGCTCGCATTGGTCGGAGCTGTAGATCCGCATCCTGCTTTGAAAGCAGCTTCTGAACAGGCCTGTATGGGCGATTTATTTCTTGGCGATGATTTTCATCACAACGGCGCCTTTCGGTTAAGCTATGGAATGGAATATACTTATGACGTAGAGTTTGACAAAACCACCTCCAGTGATTTTCCCTTTCCGCAATTTGACCTGTACAATTGGTATCTGAATTTAGGTTCATTGAAAAATGTAAATGAAAAATATTTTCACCATAAAATTCCTACCTGGAACAATTTTGTAAAGCATCCGGACTATGACAGTTTCTGGCAGCAAAATTCGCCGCTCAATTATGTTGATCACCCCCAAATACCTATGCTGCATGTGGGCGGTTATTATGACCAGGAAGACATAAATGGACCCCAGCTTATGTATGAACACATGGAGAAGAAAGATAGTTTTAACCGTAACTATATTTGTTTGGGACCCTGGAATCATGGCCAATGGGCAAGCAACACGGCAGATAGTTTGGGTAAAATTTCTTTTGAAAGTAAAACAGCAGTATGGTTTCATGCCTTGCAGGCAAATTGGTTCAATTACTGGTTAAAAGGAATCGGCGATGGAAAATTTGAAGAGGCTTATTGTTTTCAAACGGGGAGCAACCAATGGAAAACATACACTTCATGGCCTCCAAAAGAAGCAGTTGCAAAAAAATTATATGCTCATACCGATGGCACTTGCGGGTTTAATAAACCGACAGAGACATCCGGTTATGTGAGCTATACCAGCGATCCAAAGAAACCTGTTCCTTATCGTACTTTGCCCATTGAAGCCACTTACGGAAAGGGAAGCAGGTGGAAACCCTGGCAGGTGGAAGATCAGCGGTTTGTTTATACAAGACCCGATGTAATCAGCTTTATATTGGATCCTTTGAGCGAAGATGTTACCGTTACAGGGACTGTAGTTGCCCATCTTTTTGCAGGCACATCGGGTACTGATGCGGATTGGGTTGTAAAGCTTATTGATGTATATCCTGATTACGATAAAATAAATTATCAGATGAGCGGTTACCAACTGCCTGTCGCTATGGAAGTTTTTCGTGGCAGGTACCGGAAAAGTTTTACTGATCCCTCTCCGCTGACACCCAACAAACCCGAAGAATTTATCATTGATCTGCACCAGGTCAATCATTGTTTTAAAAAAGGCCACCGGATGATGATTCAGGTACAGAGTTCCTGGTTTCCTGTAATTGACAGAAATCCGCAAAAATATGTTCCCAATATTTTTGAAGCAAAAGAATCGGATTACATTAAAGCGCAACAGCGTATTTTTTGCAATAGTCAGCAAGCCACTTACATTGAATTACCCGTGATGAATAAATAAGAATGAATAGTCATAATATTTTTTAATTTTTAAAATAGCCCTGCTATTGTTGATGTTTCCACTGCTTTTGAATGTTAGCGGAATATTCCGGTGCAGATGAGTATTTTTGATTAAAATAAGTGAAGGCATTAATTATAAACCCGTTTAATTAATCAAATGTTTGAAGCTGCGATAGAAAAAGTTTTACAGTTTACAAGACCCATTCATACAATTTCAAGAACGTACAGCGGATTGATATTGCCTGGCAGCGCTACATTTTTTTTCGTCAACGATAATGGAGTTGCAGTTACATGCAGGCATGTTGTGAACCAAATACCTTCTGCAGAAAACATAAACCAGGCATTTGCAAAATTCAAAGCGGAAAGAGACAGCTTGGCGAAAGACAATAAATATAAAAAAAACTTACTTGGCCTGGAAGTAAAATACAGCTACAACCCCGAAACAACCATGCAGCTAAAAACCAATTTTCTCAATTGCTTTGATAAGATTGATAAAATAGACTTTCATGCACATCCCGCCTTAGACCTTGCTATCCTTGAATTTAAAGGATTTACCAAAGCATACTATACTTCGCATGCCTCTTTTATCAGTGATAGTTCTAAAATGAAACCCGGAAAATATTTATGCAGGGTAGGTTTTCCTTTCCCGGAGTTTAATAATTTCCGGCACAACGTGGAGAAAGATGATATCGAATGGACAAATACAGGCAACACCAATTCACCATCTTTCCCGATTGACGGGATCATCACAAGATTTGTCGGTAACCAAAGCGGCATTACAGGAATTGAATTAAGCACTCCGGGTCTCAGAGGACAAAGCGGCGGGCCTCTCTTCGATACGGACGGAAGAATCTATGGTATGCAGTTCGCCACAAATCATTTGCATCTTGGCTTTGATATAAAGGATAAGGAAATTATTCATGGCGGAAAGAAAAGCAAAGTTTCAAACTATCCCTTCTTACATGTCGGTATTTGTGTGCATGTGGACAGGATCAAAGAATTTCTAACTGAGCATAAAATCAATTTTAGTGAAGCAGATTAAAAAATAATTTTTCTATGAACAGAAGAAACTTTCTCAAATCCGGTTCTGTTGCCGGTTTAACCATCACCTCGCTTGCAGTTACATCGTGTAATACACCTGCCGATACAGAAAAAAAAATGCATGATGAAAAAAATGCTCAGGCTTTTTCCGATGACTTTTCTTTGAATGAGATAACTATTGACACACTGCAACAAAAAATGCAAAGCGGTGAATACACATCAAGGTCAATCACCGAACTTTATTTAAAACACATTGATGATATTGATAAAAATGGACCCGCTATCAACGCAGTCATTGAAATAAATCCGGACGCACTGAGTATTGCGGATAATCTGGACAAGGAACGTAAAGCCGGAAAAGTTCGTGGCCCGCTTCATGGCATACCTGTTTTAATAAAGGATAATATTGATACCGGCGATAGTATGATGACCACAGCAGGTTCTCTTGCACTCGTGGGTCATAAAGCTGCAAAGGATGCATTCATAATAAAACAATTGAGAGAAGCAGGCGCTGTGCTGTTGGGAAAAACAAACCTGAGCGAATGGGCTAATTTCCGTTCCTCAAGATCAACCAGCGGGTGGAGCAGCAGGGGAGGCCAGACAAAAAATCCCTGCATACTTGATCGCAATCCATGCGGATCAAGTTCCGGTTCCGGCGCCGCAGTAGCTGCCAACCTTTGTGCAGTCGCTATTGGTACGGAAACAGACGGGTCGGTAATTGCGCCATCTTCGTTCTGCGGTATTGTCGGCATTAAGCCTACAGTAGGTTTATTAAGCCGCAACGGTATTATTCCGATATCAAAAACACAGGATACCGCAGGGCCGATGGCAAGAACCGTGAAAGATGCTGCCATATTATTAGGTGCACTTGCAGGAATAGATCCTGATGATGCCGTAACAAAACAAAGTGAAGGAAAAGCGCAGAAAGATTATACACAGTTTCTTGATGCCAATGGCTTGAAAGGAAAAAGAATTGGTATTGAAAAATCTTTCCTTGAAGGTCATGAAGGTGTGGTTGCGTTGTATAAAAATGCAATCGAATTATTGAAAAAACAGGGAGCCGAAATCGTAGAAGTGGAACTGATGAAAGCGATTAATGACGCAGGTTCCGGTGAATTCGCCGTATTGCAATATGAGTTTAAGGATGGACTTAACCGTTATCTCTCCACCGCGAATGCAAAAGTAAGATCATTGGCAGACGTTATCGCATTCAACAAACAGAATGAAGCCAAAGCAATGCCGTACTTTAAACAGGAAACATTGGAAAGCAGTGAGAAAAAAGCAGGGCTTGACAGTAAAGAATATACAGACGCGTTGAAAAAAACGTTAAGCTGCCGCAAAACAATTGATGAACTGATGAAACAACACCAGTTAAATGCGATTGCTGCAACAAGCATTGGGCCTGCCAATTTAACAGATTTAATCAATGGCGACTACAATACGGGATTTTATTTTTGTCCTCCCGCTGCGATGGCAGGATACCCGCATATCACTGTTCCGATGGGTACTTTGTTTGAGTTGCCTGTCGGATTTTCTTTTATAGCAGGTGCCTATAGCGAACCCGAAATAATAAAGCTGGCTTTTGCGTTTGAGCAGGCGTCAAAAAAAAGGACGCCACCAAAGTTTCTTAAAAGTTTTGTTCCATCATAGATATCACGAAACAATTCTATAAATTAAAAATGATGTCATTCTTCACCATTAAAAACTTTCTTTCTTTGTCTCAATGAAAAAAATTGCGGTGATAGTAGCAGGTGGTTCCGGAAGACGCATGGGAAATGCAGTGCCCAAGCAATTTTTATTACTGAAAGGTAAGCCGGTGCTTTGGTACACGCTCGATAGTTTCCTGCGCTCTTACAGTGATATGCAGATCATTCTCGTATTGCCTGATGAATATGCAGCACATGGAAAAGAGATCGCTGCAATGTTGAATGCCGCTGAAAGAATTACAGCAATTCCAGGCGGAAACACAAGGTTTCACTCAGTGCAGAAAGGATTGCAGTCAGTAAAAGATGATGCAGTAATTTTTGTGCATGATGGTGTGCGTTGCATGGTTTCCGTTCCTTTAATACAGCGTTGTTATACACAGGCGCTGGAGAAAGGCAGCGCAATACCCGCAGTTGCCGCAACAGACAGTATAAGAATTATCAATGGTGTATATCATCATGTGGAAGACAGGCAGCAGGTGCGCATTGTGCAAACACCACAGACATTTTTGAGCAGCATTATCCTTCCCGCATTTACACAGGAATATGATGAGGCTTTCACGGATGAAGCGACTGTAGTAGAAGCTTATGGCACAGCGGTTTTTTTAACTGAAGGCGAATATGACAATATTAAAATTACCCGTCCTGTTGACATGGTAATTGCAGAAAAAATTATTGAAGACCGTTCAGCGCTTGAGCAATCTTAGGGGCAATGGCAGGTGATTAAAATGCAGCCTGAAATATGGCTGATTAGTTGCTCCGAATTTTTCATAAAAACTTTTTATACCGGCAACATCTGACCCTTCAAAATCGAAGATCAGGTTGCTTTCTGCAAATTCCCTGAAAATATTATCAAATAAAAAATGATTTGCTTCAGCTTTCCGGCCTTCTTCAGTGACGCAGTTGATAAGGTTGTAAAGTCGTGTTTCATCTTTCAGCAATACTGCGGCAGCCAGTGTTTCATTTTTCGGGTTGCATATTTTTCGTGCAATCGCCGCATTTTTTTGTAAAAGAAATTTGCATAATTTTTTAAATTTGCAGAAATCTTTTTCTGTTACATGCGAAAATTTTGCATGGTAAAGCGCTTTGTAAATATCTATTGGTGAATCAATATTTTCGTGCATATAGACCAGCTTCTGCTTTGCTGCTTTTTGCAGGCTATAATGCAAACCGGGTTTGTAATTTTCACTCACAGATAAGTAAGAATCAAACAGGGGAAGAATATAATTATTGCATAAATTAATTTTGGTGATATTGACTGCATTATTGAAATTGAAAACATAATCTCCATATTTGCAATAGCTGAAAAAATTTTCCATCAATAAGGCGGTATCTAAGTTTTTATTTTTTGAAAACCAACCGAGCTGTTGCACAAAAGGAACATCATAAGAATATTTTATTCCTGATTTCCTTCTCCAGCAAACAGGCATCACTGCTTCATAATCATTGAATACAATACCGCTCCAGTTATCAGCGAGATGATTGAGATAATATGAATAAGCATAAATGACAGGATTATTGCTTTGCCGTATGCAGCCGTCCCATTTTTCAATATCAATATTCTGAGAAAGAATAATATTGATTTGCTTATTCATTTTATAAAGAAAGGTATATTTAAAGGAAGAGTTCAGGGAAATTTCCTGCAGGATTATTTTTCATCATTTCCCTTTACCTGAAACAATGATCTTAAGCGTATATATCATAATTTTCAAATCGAGCAGTAAAGAAATATTTTCAATATACACAAGATCATATTTCATCCGCTTAATTATTTCCTCAACAGAAGATGCATAACCGAACTGCACCATTCCCCAGGAAGTAAGACCTGGCTTCACTTTCAGCAGGTATCGGAAATATGGAGTTTGCCTGTTTATCCGGTCAATATAAAATTTTCTTTCAGGCCGGGGGCCTACAAAACTCATATCGCCTGTAAGAATATTCCATAACTGCGGCAATTCATCGAGGCGCCACTTGCGCATCAGTTTTCCCCAGGGAGTGATCCGCGGATCGTCTTCCGTTGATAAGGCCGGGCCTTCATTTTCAGCATCCGCATACATTGACCGGAATTTGTGTATAATGAAAGGCTTGCCTTTATAACCAATTCTTTCTTGTGAAAAAATAACCGGCCCGGGCGAAGAAAATTTTGTTCTCAATGCTACAAAAAACAAAACCGGGCTTAATACAATTAATCCCGTAAGCGATAATACTATATCGAGCAGGCGCTTTACATTCATCTGCCATGCGGGCATTATACCTGTGGTTATATCAATCAGCACGGCATCCAGCACATTTCCTGCTCTCACTGAGCCTGACAGAATCTCAAAGGTTTCCGGAACCAATTTTACTTCCACATCTTTTTCGCTCAGCCTGCTGATAATCTGCTCTGTCTGCTCCAGTTCTGATTTATCGAGCGCAACGATCACCCGCTGAATTTGCTTTTCCCGGATTATTTCTTCCATCATCTCAATATCACCCAGCCACGGTAACCATCTTGCCAGCCCGTTTTTATGTGCTTTTTCGTTGGAGAGGAATCCCGTAAGATTATATCCCATCGGGCTATGGTTTTTTCTTATTTCTTTAAACACATCATAAGATTTCCTGTTATTCCCGATGATGATGGAGTTAAAGAAAAATTTTCCTTCGGCAATATGTTTTTTTGCAATACTGATGAGTATAAATCTTCCGAAGTAAGGCACGATAGTCTGCAAAAAGAGCAGCGAAAAAAAAACGATATAAAAATAGGTGTACGAATGTTCACTGTCATCCATAAAAAGAATAAATAACAGGATCACGGAACCGATCAATGCTTCCATAAATGTGGTGGTAAGTTCATTCAGCCTTGACTTTTTGTAAATCGAAGTATTGTATGAACCGAGAATGGAGCAAATTGCCATCCAGAAAATTACGGCGAGTGCCAATGATTTCAGAAAGAATTCATCTTTAGTGAACAGGCCGGCAAGAGTCGAGGGGCCTTCATTCAGCAATTGTTTACGCTGAAGGGAAATGCATATCCATACAACAGCGGATGCAACTGTATCTGATGCAATGTACCAACTGATATGTAGCGGTTTGAAGTGCTTCATGAATGTATCAGGCCAGAATACTGGTATTGCCGATTTTTTCCAAGATCTGGTGCGCCACTTCCATTGCCAGGTAACCATCAATTTCATTTACAGGTGTTGGTGTATTGTTTTTCACAGAAGCCGTAAAGGCTTTCAATTCTTCTTTAATTGCATTTACAGCTTTTATTTCAGGGTTGGCAATCACAATCTCTTTTCTGCCATTGCGTGTCTCAAGATCAAAAGAGAAAACGTTTTTATCACCGGGTTGCTTCAGCCTGATCACTTCTGTTTTCTTTTCGAGAAAATCAATTCCTATATATGCATCTTTCTGGAAAAGCCGCATCTTACGCATTTTCTTCATGCTGATGCGGCTGCTGGTTAAATTCGCTACACAGCCATTATTGAATTCAATGCGCACATTGGCGATATCCGGAGTATCTGTCATGACTGCCACACCACTGGCGGAAATTTTTTTAACATCACTTTTTACAAAACTTAAAACTATGTCAATATCGTGGATCATGAGGTCAAGTATCACGCTTACCTCAGTGCCTCTTGGGTTGAATTGGGCCAGCCTGTGCACTTCAATAAACATCGGATGCATATCCATGTTTTTTACAGCGAGATACGCGGGGTTGAACCTTTCTACATGGCCAACCTGTAGTTTGATGCCCGCTTCTTTTACCATTTCTACTATTTGCTTTCCCTGCTCAAGCGTGTCTGCCAGGGGCTTTTCCACAAACACATGCTTTCCTTTTCTTATTGCCATTTCGCAATAGTCGAAATGATAATTGGTCGGTGTAATAATATCAATCGCATCCGACTTATCAATCAATGAATCAAAATCGGTAAATCTTTTCAAACCGTATTTTTCCGATACCTGTTGTGCAGTATTGTCATCCGGATCAAAGAAACCCACCAGTTCTGCGCCTTCAATATCTTTCCAGTTATTGAGATGAAATTTTCCGAGATGACCTACGCCAAAAACGCCAACCTTCAACATAAAAAAATTATTATCAGGTAAAGATAATTAATAGGATTTGATATAATAGTTGGAAAAGAAAAGGATAAATTCCGGCGTGCGCAGGGTTGATTAGCTCCCGGAGGACTATTGTCCTTTGTAATTAAGCGCGTTTGGAAGCATTTGTAAAAAAGGGTCTGCATTTTCATAATTCAACGTATCATAAAACATTCCCGGCCGGTTCAAATTTTTATAGTATTCGTTTACATGGTGGTAATAATATTTTTCAGATTGAAGATACCAGGCGGTTTCGCCCAGTTTTTGAGCAAGAAACCATTTCTCCAGTAACCTTGCAGATCTTCCGTTTCCATCATTGAACGGATGGATATTTACAAACACAAGATGAATAAATGAAGCGTAATAAAAAATTTCTGCCGCTGAAAGTTTCTGCTTTATGAGTTTATCCGCATCATTCCAGAGTTTTTCCATTTCGGTGTGTACAATGCTGAAAGGGGCGGCTTCGTATTGAATGTTGCCTGTGTTGTGTTCCATGACAAGCATTTCAATTTTACGGTAAACGCCTCTCCGGTTTTCCGGTAATAAATGCATTGAAAGCAGTGAACGGCTTTGCAGAAAATTTTCCTTATTCAATTTATTGTCCTTTGCAAACAGGTATGCCTGGAATAGATCGTTGGGCTTTTCCACGAGTTCGGGCAAATATTCAATGCCCTGCATTTTGTGTTTTACATAACTGTCAATTTCCAGTTGCTCTCCTTCAATTCTCGAAGATGAAATTACAGCTACCGAAGTATAAAAAGTAAAGCTTTTGGGAGTGCGTTCAATCTCCTTCACTTCCCTCAGGGCAGCCT
>JAHEZC010000349.1 GCA_023251275.1 Parafilimonas sp.
ATATTGATGATCTTCCCAAAGAAAAATCAAAAAAGTTAGACGAAAAAACAGGAGAAGGGGTTTGGCTTTCGCTTGTCCCAAAATTCGCTTTAGATGAATTTAATGATGAAGTGGTAGAACTGTTTAAACTTTATCTGCTGAACAAAACGGATAAAAGCTATTATTTTATTTACGATCAGCAATTTTTAGGTGAACCGGAATTTGAACTGAAGAATGAACTGCTCAGCTTTCATGATTTTTATCTTCATGATATTCCTTTTGAAAGGTTGAATGACAGCCCGAATTTATTATTTGAATTTTCCCTGCTCAATCCGGATAAAAAGAAAGCCGAATATTTTGAAACCACGCTGAAACTAAAACCCAAACAGGTTTTCAGGCGCCTTGAAGAAATGAAAGAAAAAAATCAACCAACCATTTCCTATCAATTATTCAGTATTTATCCCGACAGGATAACAGAAGATAAACCGGAACTAAGCCCGTCTGTTTCAAAAGCATATAAGCTATATGAAGCATCGCAGGCAAGACATAACCTCGAACCTGCAAGAAGCATGATTGACCTTCACATAGAAAAACTTACCGATGACTGGCAGAGACTAAGCAATTTTGAAATACTGACCATGCAGTTAAAGGAATTCGAAAAATGGTATGACCTTGCAGCAGCACATTATCAGCCGGGTTTGATCGTCATTCATGGGGTAGGCAGCGGAAAATTAAGAGATGAAATTCATGAAATCCTCAAAACAAAAAAAGAAGTAAAGACATTCGTGAATGAATATGACTCTCGTTTTAGCTATGGCGCAACAGAGATATTTTTTCAGTATTCATAAAAAACAATTTGCTAAATGAATTCATTTAATAAAGACGATAACAATTACTTTTCAATTCTGTCAAAAATCATACATCAAAGAAGATCTGTAAAACCTGGCCTTATGAATGGCGGTCAAATTCCGGATGAGCAGGTTAATGAATTATTACACCTCGCTGATTGGGCGCCTACTCATGGCAATACAGAACCCTGGCGGTTTATAGTATATGCACATGACAGTGCTAAAGAATTCTCCAGGCAGCATGCAGAATTGTACAAAAACAATACATTGCCTGAAAAATTTTTGACGGATAAATATGAAAAACTCATATCCAATGGCGACAAGGCTTCACACATTATTGTGGCAATTATGCAAAGAGGAAATTTATCCAAAGTGCCCGTAATAGAAGAAATAGCAGCAACAGCCGCTGCTGTTCAGCATATTTTATTGGGGGCAACCGCACTCGGCATTGCAAGCATGTGGTCAACAGGCGGCATGACACATCATAAAGCAATGAAGGATTTTTTTCAGTTAAGAGAAGAAGATATTGTGATGGGAATTATTTACCTCGGATATTCAGAAAAAGAATTGAGTGGCAGAAGAGCAACTCCAATGACCGAAAAAATAAAATGGATGTAGTCATTCATTAAAGTTCAATTTGAAGCCATATCAATTTTCGCTTGCTATCTTTGCGAAAATTTTTTTGAGATGGAAGGAAAAAAAGCAGGAGAGAGCTTTACAATAATGAATGAACTGGTATTGCCCAATGATACCAATACTTTTGGTAACCTGATGGGCGGACGGCTTATGTACTGGATGGATATAGCTGCCGGCATGTCTGCAGTTAAACACAGCAATGCGCCATGCATGACGGCAAGTGTTGACAACCTGAGTTTCAAGAATCCCATCAGGCTTGGCAACATTGTACACATTGAAGCAAAAATCACAAGAGCGTTCAATACTTCAGTAGAAATCCATTTGAAAGTATGGGGCGAAGACAGCCTGCATCAATACAAATACGAAAGCAATGAAGCATATTTTACTTTTGTGGCACTTGACCCTAATGGCAAGCCACGTCCCGTGCCAACTGCTATTCCTGAAACAGAAGAAGAACAGAAACTGTACGATGGCGCACTGAGAAGAAGACAGTTGCGTCTGATCCTTGCCGGTAAAATGAAGCCACACGATGCCAATGAACTGAAAGCTTTATTTATGGGTCCCCATTTATAAGAAAAGAGTTTGACGCGTTTACATAGAAACTTACAGCTTTGGTAATTTGCTCTGTTCCATTCAGAACTTTCTCTCTTTTTCCAATTAACTACTATTGAATTTAAAAAGAATGCGAATGAATTGTTAAGTCATTATATGCCTCTATGTAATCAAAATTGTTCATGCATCATTTTCAAAACAAATTTTATGAAACAGATTTTTCTTACAACAATCACATGCTTCAGTCTCTTATTCACAAAAGCACAGGACAACAGCATTAAGCAAAGAACCATCAATATTACAGGTTCAGCACAAACGGAAATTGTGCCGGACGAAATTTATGTACAGGTTGATTTACGCGAATATGATAAAAAAAGTGTCGGCAAAATTGATATTGAAACAATCAAAAACAATTTTCTTGCTGCATGCAAAAGCATCGGCCTTACGGAAGATGATATAAGCGTAAAAAGCTACCAGGGTTATGACAACAATTACTGGTTGTACAGAAAGAATAAAAAGCAAAACCCTGATATGAAGGCAGGGATCAGCTATTGGGTAAAGGTCAGTTCAACATCCAAAATTGATCAATTGGTAGATAAGTTAGATGATGAAGCCACGCAAAATTTTTTTATTGCCAAAACAGACCACAGTAAAATAGATGAACTGAAAAAGCAATTGAAAATCGAAGCGGTAAAGGCTGCTAAAAATAAAGCTGTTTATCTCGCAAAGGCCCTCGATGAGGAAGTTGGTGAAGTACTTACCATCAACGATCCGAATGAGATCAATCAATATCCTCAACCAATTTACTATGCCAATGCAATGCTGAAGTCTGCTGGTGAAAGTGGCAGTGAACCACCTTTGAATATTGATTTCAAAAAAATAAAATTACAGTTTGAAGTAAATGTTGTTTTCACACTTAAATAAAATTACTTTTTATTTTCAACCCTAAACTTTCCACAGCAGTATATATTTGCTCATCCAATTTTTAAAGCATGCGATTGACTACTGCTATTTTTGACATGGATGGCCTGCTGATTGACAGTGAACCCTTATGGAACGAAGCCGGAAACGAAGTATTTAAATTGTACGGGATAAATATTTCCGAAGAACAACATGCTGCTTCCGCCGGTCTAAGAACAAAGGAGTTCATCCAGTGGTGGTTTTATCATTTCAATATAGGCGAAGAAGAACATATAAAAGCAGAAAAAAGAATCACACAATTGGTATTGGGAAAAATTGCACGTAGGGGTAAGGAGATGCCTGGTGTGCAATACATCTTTAATTTTTTTTCTACAAGGAATTTCAAAATCGGGATAGCATCCTCATCACCGAATGAATTAATAGAGATGGTGATAGATATGTGCGGCATAAAAAAATTTGTGAATGCGACCTCCTCAGCAGAACATCTTCCTTATGGAAAGCCACACCCGCAGGTGTTTCTTGATTGTGCAGAACAATTGCAGGCTAACCCCGTTGAATGTATTTGTTTTGAAGATTCTTTTAATGGCATGATCGCCGCCAAAGCGGCCCGCATGAAATGTGTTGTGGTACCACATCGCAGCCAGCAGAAGGAAGAAAGGTGGAGCGCAGCCGATTTAAAAATTTCCTCACTTCAGAATTTCGGCGAATTGCACTTGAATTTATTGACCTGATTTTTAAACATCCATACAAATAACCTCAGGGAAAAAAGTAATAAAAGGATATAAATCCATTTCATTTAGCAAAGCATGTATATTGTAATCTATTTATTTTTGACATGTAGTAAATTTACATATTAAGTAAAAATTTTTTTATGGCTTTTCAATTCAAAATTGCATTAAAGAATATTTCTGATCCCCCTGTGTGGAGAAGAGTATTGATTTCTGAACAATTTACCTTTATGCGTTTCCATCTTATAATACAGGCTGCTTTTGGCTGGGAGAATTATCACCTATTTCAATTCTCACCGAGGGGATATGCTTCTGAGCCGATCATTGGTATTCCTCACCCGGAAGCAGATTATGAAATCAAGGATTGCAATAGAATAAAGCTTCATCAAATATTTACAAAACCCA
>JAHEZC010000350.1 GCA_023251275.1 Parafilimonas sp.
GAACAGATCAAGAAAAAAATATTTGATATGTCGAGAGAGAAATATCCTAATGCAAAAATTTTTGGATTAACAACAGGCCTTGCAGTAATGAAAATAAACAGTGAGTTGGGATATGAACCTGTTACTTATTCAGAATTGACAGATGATGAAGAATTCTGGGCGGGCTGTAAAAGTTGCGTGAACTATGAGATACTGATGAGCCGGGGAAGGAAAAATTGTTTTTGCACAGCCATGTTATACGATCCTGCAGATCACTATGAGCCGGAAGAAACAAAAGAAAATTTTGAAAAAAAGAGTAAAGTGTATGAACGTCTGATGCACATAAAACAACTTCGCTTTTTAAAGGCTTTTCGAAAAAAAGAAAAGGAAACAAATGGGGCGCCAAGGCCCAAATCCATATTCCATTATTTCTTCAACACATAAAGCTTATGCAGGAAGTTATTCAACAATTAGAAGCATTGGTAAAAGAATATGCTGAAAAGCTTAGTTCCATTTCTGAAGATGAGCTTGTGTATAAACCCTCACCATTAAAATGGAGCAGGAAAGAGATCATCGGGCATCTGGTTGATTCTGCTCAAAATAATATCCAGCGTTTTGTACGGGTGCAATACGAATCGCAGCCGCATATTGTATATAACCAGGACGTATGGGTATCAGTGCAGGATTACCAGCACTATCCTGTCAAAGAGCTTATACAATTATGGAAGTTATTAAATACTCATCTTTCCATCATATTGCAACATATACCGGAAAATATGTACAACCGGTATGTTAATACGGGAAAAACAGAAGATCAATTACACACTGTTCATTTTCTGGCAAAGGATTATGCGGAGCATCACCTGCATCATTTGAAGCAGATTTTTCAAATATGAAATGGAAATGAAACAAAATATTTTCTCTCAAAAAAACAGCAATAAGCAAATCAATAAACAGCAATGAAAAAAGTAGTTCTCGGTTTCAGCGGCGGATTAGATACTTCCTATTGCGTAAAATATTTAACCGAAGATAAAGGATATGAAGTGCACAGTATTATTGTGAACACCGGTGGTTTTGGTGAGGATGAATTAATGGAAATTGAAGCGCATGCCTACCGGCTTGGCGTTAAATCTCATACAACAGTTGATGCAGTTAAAGGATACTACAACCGCATCATTAAATATCTTGTTTTCGGAAATGTGCTGAAAAATAATACCTACCCTTTAAGTGTAAGTGCTGAGCGTTTGATACAGGCATTGCATATTGCTGAACATGTAAAGCAATCAGAAGCAGATGCTGTGGCACATGGAAGCACAGGTGCAGGCAACGACCAGGTGCGTTTCGATATGGTATTTCATATCATGATTCCGGGTGTTGAGATCATTACACCGATACGTGATTTAAAACTCAGTCGTGAAGAAGAGATTGCATATTTAAAAAGTAAAGATGTAAAGATGAATTTTGAACGAGCTGCCTACTCCATCAACAAAGGTCTATGGGGAACAAGTGTCGGCGGAAAAGAAACAATTTCATCCAAAGGAATGTTGCCTGAAGAAGCGTGGCCAACACAGGTGAGCGAGTCAGGAAGCAAGGAAGTTAGCTTGAGCTTTGAGAAAGGAGAATTGACAAAAGTTGATGGAAAAGAATTTTCCCATCCGGCGGAAGCGATTCAATATTTACAGCTCATTGCCGGGCCTTATGGAATAGGCCGCGACATACATGTAGGTGATACCATTATCGGTATCAAAGGTCGTGTTGGTTTTGAAGCGGCTGCGCCTATGATCATCATAAAAGCGCATCATGCACTGGAAAAACATGTGCTTACCAAATGGCAACTGAACTGGAAAGATACCATTGCAAATTTTTATGGCAACTGGCTGCATGAAGGACAAATACTTGACCCTGTTATGAGAGATATAGAAGCATTTATGCAAAGCTCGCAGCAAAATGTTACAGGTGATGTATATGTACAATTGCAACCTTACCGATTCCAAATCACTGGCATCGAAAGTAAATTTGATTTAATGAACAGCAGGTTTGGAAAATATGGTGAAATGAATACGGGTTGGGCAGGCGAAGATGTAAGAGGCTTCAGTAAAATATTCGGCAATCAAACAGCAATATATTATTCAGTAAAAAATGAGTCGGAGGGAAAATAAAAAGCAAAGGTGTAAGCTTATCCTTATACCTTAAGCCTTATACTTTTCACCTTACTAAATAAAATGTCAACTGTAAGCAAACATCATCCTTTAAACCATTATCAATGGGGGAAGCATTGCGATGCATGGGTCTTTGTGGATAATGATTTGTTATCTGTAAAACAGGAATACATGCCTGCAGAAACAGAAGAAACATTGCATTACCATAATCATGCACAACAATTTTTCTACCTGCTGAAAGGCGTTGCAAAATTTGAAGTGGATAATACAATCAATATTGTGCAGGCAGGAGAAGGCATTTACATTAAACCGGGAAGCATACACAGGATAATGAATACATCCAACGAAGCAATCGAATTTATTGTATGTTCTCAACCATCCACTACTTATGACAGATATAATGCCTAATCACTAAAGAGAAAATTTAAAGTGTAATATTTTGCAAAAGAAAAAATGAGTCAGAAAAAAAACATCAGGAAACTTAAAAACTCCCTTTTAGAGCATGCCCCGAATTCATTTCGGGGGGCTGGGGGCATAAAAGTCGGCATCACAGGCGGCGCAGGCTATACTGGGGGAGAGTTGATAAGAGTACTCATCAATCATCCTCATGCTGAAATTATTTTTGTGCACAGCAAAAGCAATGCGGGTAATCCTGTGTCGCATGTCCACACTGACCTGGTTGATGAAACAGACATAAAATTTTCTGACAAGCTGAATTATGATATTGATGTCTTATTTCTGTGCGTAGGTCATGGAGAAGCAAATAAGTTTTTGGCGGAAAATAAAATCCCGGAGAAAATTAAAATAATTGATCTCTCGCAGGATTTCAGAATTAAATCGGTTTCCTGCCATCAGTCTCCTGTAACCGGTAGCCGGAAACCGGTAACCCGAAACTTTATTTATGGCCTTCCTGAACTAAACAAAACATCTATTCAGTCAGCACATAACATTGCTAATCCCGGATGTTTCGCCACAGCTATTCAACTTGGATTATTGCCATTGGCAAAAGCAGGATTAATAGAAGAAGTATATACAACAGGCATCACTGGATCAACCGGCGCAGGGCAGGGATTAACCACCACATCACATTTCAGTTGGAGAGCGAATAATATTCAACCATATAAAACATTAACGCACCAGCATCTCGGAGAAATCATTCAATCATTAAATCAGGTATCACCGGCGAACAAATCAACAATTCAACAAATCAATTTCGTCCCGTGGCGCGGAGATTTTACACGGGGTATTTTTATCAGTTCACAGCTTGATTGTGAATGGAAAATGGAACACCTTGTTGAATTGTATAAAGATTTTTATAAAGAGCATCTTTTTACAGTAATCAACCAGGATGAAATTTTTCTAAAGCAGGTGGTCAATACAAATAAATGTGTGATACAATTGGAAAAGGCAGGAAGCAAATTAGTGGTTCATTCAGCAATAGATAATCTTCTGAAAGGCGCATCAGGACAAGCAGTACAAAATATGAATTTAATGTATGGTCTTGATGAAACCGCAGGATTGAAATTGAAGGCGAACTATTTTTAAACTCTCGGCTATCACTAATTAGAGAGAATTGAAACTGACAATGATAAACAGTTTTTAAATAATGAACGATTAAAAGCCCTTCTGCTTAGGCAGAAGGATTTAGGAGGGCTTATGAAATTATTTGATGTATATTCTTTAAACGACATTACTATTACCAAAGCGCAGGGTTCTTATCTGTGGGATGAAAATGGTGTGCAGTATCTTGATATGTACGGAGGCCACGCGGTGATCAGCATCGGGCACACGCACTCCCATTGGGTGAAAAGAATCGAAGAACAGTTAAAACAAATTGCTTTCTATTCTAACTCGATAAAAATTCCTGCTCAGCAGGAACTCGCAGATAAGCTCGGCAAGCTGATGGGGAAGGAAGATTACC
>JAHEZC010000351.1 GCA_023251275.1 Parafilimonas sp.
ATTTACAATAACGTCAACATGAAGCTTAGTAATATCTCCTTTGATAAGATGAATTTTCATATCTCATTTTTTGCAGTGCAAAAGGAATAAAATCAAATAAAAAAGGCTATGCCTATCCGTTATTTGGTAAACAGGAACATAGATAAACGATTAGACGGATAGGCAGGATAAATTTTATAAATATCCCTGCCTGCGTACAGTAGTAATCAGTATTATATCTTATCCTTAAAAAAGATAATTCCAAATGGCGGATAGTCATTAAAAAAGCATGACAAATAAACGAATAATTCAACTGTTACATGCGGTTCGCTTTTCCAATAAGTTTTATAACAGGTTTTGAAAAGGTTTAAAATGATTCGCAGGTTTTACAATAATTTTTGATGCAGTTAAATATTTTTTAAATGCGCTTTTTTATTTAATTAATAATTGGTATGGTGAAAGAATTGCATTGCAACAGTAAATGCATAAAGATGAATGCAAATTTTATTCACACAAAAACTTTAGTTTATGAAATCAGTTTTACGAATCAGTTTTATACTGCTGCTGTCGGCAGCTTTATTCGGATGTACCAAAACTATTGTGGTTACTCCTGTAAATCCATTGGAAGGCACGTGGATATTAACCGATGCTGCTGAAGCAGATGCTTATGGATGGTACCCGATTGTCACCGGGCTGGAAAGCGGTTCATTCAGTTTTTATGGTAATGGAACAGCCCAGTATTATGACGGCCATTTTAATATGCGGGGAACATGGACTCTCGGCACACAGGCAGGCGGCTATTATGATGAATATGGTAATTATTACAATGGAGTACACCAGTTTATGGAAGTGCATCTTTATGATTCATACTCCAACAGTTCCATAGATCTGTATTTTGATAATGTAGAATTCAGGGGCAATCGTTTTGCAGCCACTTACTTTAACAATGGTTATATAAGCCGTTACCGGTTCAGCAGGTATTAATGTGCAATGCGAATCATTTTCACTTAGCGCAAAGGAAGGGTATTGCAATTTTTTTCGGTATAGCCTTCCTCAAAAATTATTAAATTCATAAAGCAGGAAAATATTTTCATTGACAGATTTTAATGTGCTAAAAGTTCAATACTGCAGTTGATCCACTCACCATCGAACTTGACATTATATTTTTTGTAGAAATTAATGGCTGGCTCGTTCCATTCGAGCACCTGCCACATGATGCCTGAAAATTTTTTTTCTTTTGCTTCTTTAATCAATCTTTCAAATAATAATTTGCCGATGCCCTTTCCTCTTGCATTTTCAGTTACTACAAAATCTTCAAGGTACATCCGTTGTCCCTTCCATGTGGAGTAACGTATGTAATACATAATAAAACCGACGATAATATTATCCTCTTCTGATACAAAGCCCCACCATACAGGCTTTTCACTAAAACCACTTTCCTCAAAATGTTCCAATGCAACAGTTACTTCACCGGGAGCTTTCTCATAAACAGCCAATTCTTTTATCAATTCCAATAATCTTGCACAATCTTTTTTTTCTGCTCTGCGGATAGTTAACATATCAATCTTTTTAAATCTTCCTCAATCAGTGACACCACTTCCCGGGCGCAACCAAAAGAAAGTGTAAATCCGCTGCCGCCATGTCCATAGTTATGAATAATGTTTGTGCCCGGTTCTTTTTCTACTCTTACATCTGCACGATATGGCCGTAATCCGGCCCAACTGCCCATTACCTGTTGCTGTTTCAAATCTTCAAATACTTCATAAGCATTCTTCAATAATTTTTCTATGGTTGCAGGTTCTGTAGTTTCCGAATCTATCCCTTCTTCATAAGTGCCGCCGACAATTATGGCATCTTTTCGTGGTACAACGTATAAAGGTTTTTCATTATCGAGAAAAATATCCATCCCATTTTTTGGAGCTAACAACGCAACCTGTCCGCGAACAGGAACAAGACTTTCATCATTGCATAATTTCCTGCTTCCAAGAGCAGCACAATTAATCACTATATCAAACTCATTTTTTATTTCGTCAAAGCTTTGTACATCTTTTTTGTAAAAATGCACACCGCTGTTTTCCAATTGTTTTCTTAGCCAGGGAAGAAATATTTGTGTTTCAATCAGCGGAACTATGGCCGCATATCCTTTCGCATACCCTGGCTGCAATTCATCTGCGTTCATTTTTCTTAATGTGCCTTCAGGCATAAAATCAACCCACACCGGTTCCTCCTCTTCAATACCTGTTCTTATAACTTTTTTCAGTATTCGCATGCTGATCCCTGTTTCCGGGTTTTCGGCAAGTTGCTTGTAATGCTGATAACTCATCCTGCACCAGTTAATCCCTCTTTTATCATTGCGAATATGATAAGGAAACCAGAATGCTGCAGCCCTGTCAGATGTGATGTTTGGTGAAAATTCTCTTGCGTAAATACTTACGTGATATTTTTTTTCACAAAGCAAATAAGCTGTTGCCATACCGCTGATGCCTGCTCCTATCACAACAATATTTTTAGTCATGCGGTAAAGTTAAACATCAGGTGAATGCATACAAATAATTCAGTCTGCAGGCAGCAGGTTCACAGTAAGAAAAATTTTACTTTTTCTTTGTTGCTTTGAAAGTTCCGTTGGGTTGTATAGAAAGGAGTTCGGTTACTTCATCTTTATCATCAGTGTTGAATTGCACAGTGAAACCACTGAGACTCTTTATGCTGAATTTGTTTTTATCTATTGGCACAAGTTCATATTCAGGTTGCCCTGGAACGAAGAAAAATAGTGTTTTCTCATTCTTAATATACACTTTTGCTATTACGCCGCCGAAGTCGTATTCTCCAACATATTTTTGCAGGCTGTCTTTTGAAATTTCTTTCGGCTTTGGAGTCTTCAGAAATATGATGGGCTTTAATGCTGGCTCAAAGCTGATCGCAACATTTTCTATATCTCCTGCAACGTTCATTTGAAATTGCATCGGCGTACTTTTATTACTTGTATCAAAACCATCTTCAGGATCTTTTTCAACCGGCTGAAATAAATCATAATGGTAATGCTTCAGCCACCATGTATGGTTGCCTAATAAAGCGAAAAGTGAATCATTCTGAACTGCTACTTCAAAGCTTCCGTAACCGTTATTTTGGTACAAGCCGGTATAATCTTTTAGCTCATGAGAAGGTTTTGTTCCGGGCTTTTGGCTGGAAGTAGCTGATTTCTCTATATCTTTCGCAGTAGCTTTTGCTTTGTCCACTGAATTTTTTAGATCGCTTTGCCAGTCAAAATATTTTAATCCAAGCATTCTGTCGGCAATTATGTTTCTTACGATTGAAGGAACTGCAGAACCATTTTGATTTACCAGCACAACAATCCCGATACTATCGCTTGGGAAGAAACAGGTGCTTGCAGAAAAGCCATCAATGTTGCCGCCATGCTCTGCGCGATAATGGCCCCGGTAAGAGGCAAGCATCCATCCAAAACCATAGTCGGCAAATTGTATATCCGGTTTTTCTTTATCGGGTAACCCTGATCCGACAACCATTTGAGAACTCATCGCTTCACTTGTATAAACCGGTGGCAGGATTTCTTTGCTGTTAAATTTTCCCCCATGGATCCATGTGATCAACCAATTACTCATTTCATTCACGCTGCTGTTGATGCTGCCTGCAGGTCCCATTGCATTGATATGATAATAATCCATTCTTTTGATGATACTGTCTTTTTTTACATCATACCCGATTGCTGCATCGTTGCTTTTTACCATGTCTTCAATCGAAAAGACAGAACTGTTCATGCCGAGCGGTTGAAAAATCTTTTCGCGTATATTTTCTTCCCAGCTTTTGCCTGTAAGTTTTTCTGCGAGTACACCCTGTGCAAGAAACATAAAATTGTTGTACTGCCATTTTTCTCTCAGCCCCGCGGATGGCTCCATGTATTGAATGCGCTGTATTAAACTGTCTTTTGATTGAGTGGTAAAATAGTACCACGACAAATCATGACGCGGCAGCCCTGTTCTGTGACACATCATATCACGCAGTGTAATTTTATCGTTCATGTCATCATTGAAAAATCTGAGATCAGGA
>JAHEZC010000352.1 GCA_023251275.1 Parafilimonas sp.
TGAAAAGGATATTTGTATTATTTTTCTTTATATGCAATCATGTATATGCCCAACAAACGTTGAGCTTACAGGAAGCTATCACTATTGCACTCAAAAACAGTTTTGATATTGAACTTGCAAAAAATAATGTTGAAATAAATACCATTTACAATAATTATGGAATTGCAGGCGGACTGCCGGTTGTATCTGCAACTTCAAATAATAGTGAGCAGGTGACAAGCCTTAATCAAAAGCTTAATAACGGTACGAATACCAACAGAAGCAATGTGGCCGCTAATTCTCTTTCTGCAGGTATTTCAGCCGGTATCCTTTTATACAATGGCATGCGTGTGGTTACTACTAAAAAAAGATTGGAAGAATTGCAACAACAAAGTGAACAGTTATTGAATGCACAGATTCAGAATACCATCGCACTTGTGATGACACAGTATTATGATGTAATTCGCCAGCAGAGTTACATGAAAACAATTGATGCATCTGTTAGTGCTGCACAGCAAAGACTATACATTGTAAAAACGCAGCAGGAGGCTGGCCTTGCCAATAATGCAGACCTGTTCCAATCTCAACTCGACCTGAATGCTTTACTGCTGCAAAAGGAATCTCAGCAGCTCATCATTGCACAGGCGAAAACAGATTTTCTTACTGCACTCAATCTGAGGGCAGATAGTCTTATAAATATAAATGATACAATTGTTGCAGATAAAAATATTGAACTTGATTCTGTGCTGAACAACCTGGTGAAAAACCCTGAAATTATTGCAGCAGGCCAGCAGGTGACTATTAATCAATATATAGAAAAAGAGACTGCGGCGCAACGCTATCCTTCACTTAGGCTCAGCACAGGTTACAATTACAACCGGTCGCAAAGCGCGGCAGGTTTGACATTACTTAACCAGACATACGGACCGGTTATCTGATTAAATCTTGCCATTCCTATTTACAACGGATCCATTTATAAGAGACAACAACAGGTTGCAGGAATCAATACACGCAACGCAGAAATTCAAAAGCAGACCTTAATAAGAGATAATACATCCAATGCTGTAAAAATGTTTCAGAGTTACGAAAGTGCATTGCTGCAATTGGAAACACAACAGCAAAATTATTTACTCGCACGGCAATTGCTCGATCTCGTGTTACAAAAATTTCAATTGAGAAACGCTACAATTGTTGACGTTAAGAATGCACAGCAAAGTTTTGAAAGCGCAGGGTACCTATTGATAAATTTGAGCTTTGCAGCTAAGTCTGCGGAGATAGAATTAAAGCGGCTGAGTTATCATCTAAATTTTTAAAGATGTCTATGCATCTTTGCAATTAAATATTTTTCATGAGGAAAACTGCATTTATTCCGGCACGCTATGCATCTACCCGTTTTCCGGCAAAACTAATGCAAACATTAGGCAGCAAAACTGTTATCCGGCATACTTACGACAACACAGAATCAACAGGTTTATTTGATGAAGTGATCGTGGTCACTGACAGCAGAATTATTTTTGATGAGATTACCAAGCATGGCGGCAAGGCAGTTATGAGCAAAAAGCAACACGAAAGCGGCAGCGATCGTATAGCAGAAGCTGCGGCTGATATGTCAGTTGATATTGTAGTGAATGTACAGGGTGATGAGCCTTTTGTAAAGAAGGAACCGCTGCATAAATTACTTCGTGTATTTGAAGGTGAAGAAGGAAAGCAAGTACAGGTTGCCAGTTTGATGCATATTCTGAAAGAAGAAAGATTAATTGAAGATCCCAACTTTGTAAAAGTAGCCGTTGATAAAAATTGTAATGCCTTATTCTTCAGCCGTTCGGTTATTCCTTATCCAAGAAGCAAAGTTATACCTGTTGTTTACTATGAGCATATTGGTGTGTATGCATTCAGAAAACAGGCATTGCTTAATTTTACTGACTGGCCTGTGACGCCGCTCGAAAGTGCTGAAAAGATTGAGTGTTTACGCTATCTTGAAAATGGAGTATCCATAAAAATGGTCATTACAGATTTTATGGGTCTTGAGATTGATACGCCGGAAGACCTGGAAAGAGCTGAGAAATATTTGTGAACCTGGGAAGTGATTACTTTTGTTTTATACAACATCACATATTCCAATTCCACCTCTCTCAACTTCATATCTTTATTGCATAATAAACAATATGTCGTCGCTAACATTCACTTTGATACAAACCGATCTTCATTGGGAAAACAGGAATGCGAATCTCGCTATGCTTGAGGGAAAGATTTTAGGCATACAGGAGAAAACGGAAATAATTATTCTGCCCGAAATGTTCAGCACAGGATTTAGCATGAAGCCTGAGCAACTTAAAGAAACCATGAATGGAGTTACGCTGCAATGGATGAAGCGAATCTCACAGCAACAAAAGGTTATTCTCACCGGCAGTCTTATTATCCTTGAAGATGATAAATTCTATAACCGTTTAATATGGATGTTGCCAAACGGTGAATATGGTTGTTATGATAAGCGGCATTTATTTTCTTACGCAAAAGAAGATAAATATTACAGTCCTGGAAATAAAAGGATGATTGCTTCTGTGAATGGATGGAAGATTAACCTGCAGGTTTGTTATGATCTTCGTTTTCCGGTTTGGGCCAGGCAACAACCAGGAGAGCATCCTGAATATGATATGCTGATCTATGTCGCCAATTGGCCGGAGCGTCGCATACAGGCGTGGAAAACATTACTTCAGGCAAGAGCAATAGAAAACCAATGTTATGTAGCAGGCTTAAACAGGACGGGTAACGATGGCAACAATATATATCACAGCGGAGACAGTATGGTAGTAAATGCAATGGGTGAGATATTGTACCATAAAGCACATGAGCAGGATGTATTCACCATTACATTGCAAAAATCTCATCTTGATGAAGTAAGATCGAGATTTCCTTTTCTTGGTGATGCTGACAATTTTATTCTTATAAATGAGTAAAACAATTTACATAGCAGATTCGGTTTTTACAGGAGCAAAAATGCTGATGCATCATGCAATTGTTGTAAATAATGATATTATAGAATCTGTTGTCCCCATCTCAGCAGTTGAGAACGAAAAAGAGATAATTGATTTTGGTGAAGCAGTGATTGCACCGGCATTTATAGATATACAGCTTTATGGCGCCCATGGAAGACTGCTCGCAGTATATCCTGATGCAAAAACAGTAGGTGAAATTTATGATTATTGCAAAAAAGGAGGCGCAGCATATTGCATGCCCACAGTAGCAACCAATCCTTACGAAACGATTTTTAAATGTATTGATGCAATAAGATCATACTGGCAGCAGGGCGGCAAAGGTGTGTTAGGCCTTCATGTGGAAGGGCCATGGATAAGTAAAACAAAACGCGGTGCACACAGGGAAGAATGGATATTTTCTCCAACTTTTGAAGAAGTAAATGAATTGCTCAAATATGGTAAAGATGTTATTAAAATCATCACTCTTGCACCGGAGGTTTGTTCAAAGGAAGTACTCGGATTAATACATTCAAACAATATCATCGTATCAGCAGGTCATAGTAACGCTACGTATCAGGAGGCCATGCAAAGTTTTGATGAAGGCATACATACGGCTACACATCTTTTCAATGCAATGAGTGCTTTGCAGCATCGTGCACCCGGAATGGTAGGCGCTGTTTTTAATCATCCTCGTGTACTATGCAGTATGGTGCCCGATGGTCATCATGTAGATTTTGCAGTTATCCGCATTGCAAAAAAAATAATGGGTGAAAGATTATTTGTAATCACTGATGCAGTAACAGAAACAACAGAAGGGTATTACAAACACAAATTTGAAGGAGACAAATATACTTCCAATGGAATACTCAGCGGTTCGGCACTTACGATGAGTAAAGCCGCATATAATCTTGTGCATCATGCCGGCATATCTTTCGAAGAAGCATTGCGCATGTGCAGTTTATATCCTGCCTGTGCACTGAAAATAGATGACCGTTTTGGAATGATCGAAGCAGGACGCAAAGCAAATTTTGTTGTTCTCAGCAATGAAATGAATGTACTCACTGTTTTGTGAGAAACGACTCC
>JAHEZC010000353.1:0-3316 GCA_023251275.1 Parafilimonas sp.
CAAGCAGTATTAAAAGATCCAGCGAAGCAGTCCTTACAGATCGGGGAGTAGTGCTGTTAAATGCTGAAAGCAATGATCTTTTTTCGTTATCCCAATCAACTTTTGGAAATCCTTTTACGCTTATTGCCTGCGTCAGGCCTTCAAGGCATGCCCCTTGCCACCATTCTGATGCTTCCGTATTACTTGTTAATGCAAGCCGGATCAATTTTTTTATATCATCCACTCTTTGTGATAACCCAATGACGGCAGCGCAATTTTTTAAAAATAATTTTTTCCCCTCAGAAGGTTTGTTGGAAAACACAGGAATAGATTTCTCAAGTAATGCATATTCTTTCCCGGCAGATGATGTAAGTGCAGCAACCTGCACCCATTTATCTTCGATATCTTTCATTAATATTTTTTGTCTTGCCATTTCCGCAGATGGATCATTGAGGCTTCCCAAGGTGCATAATAACTGGTAACGCACTTTTGCAGCAGTATCATTTTGCAATGACAACAAATCATTTTCCAGTTGAGTCAATTGTGTCAAATGAAGTTCTGCAATTTGTATCGCATTTTCACGAACACCTGCAACCGTATGATGCAATGCTTTGTGAAGTGTTGCTTCATCCATTGCATTAAAGCCCTCTAAAGCCCAGAGGGCATGAACCGTAGCGGTTGCAGAATGTGTGGTATCCAGTAAATGATGAAGCATTGAAATTGTTTGGGGATCTTTTTTATCCATCAGCAGGCGTTGTGCATTTCGTCTCCACCAAATATTATTACTGGTTAACGTTCTTACCAATTCTTCGGTGGAAGCCTGACCCAATTTCAATTGGCCGCACCAGTTTATTTTGCCTGCATTAAGCGGAGTAACACGATATATCCTTCCTTTATCGGAACCATTGTATAAAGCGCCTGAATTATTTACTTCATCACTCATCCATTCCGGATGCTCAATGATCTCGCGGTAATAGTCTATAATATACAACGCACCATCGGGCCCGATATAAAATTGCACCGGCCTGCACCACGCATCGGTAGAAGCAAGAAATTCTTTTTTTTGATAAACTCTTGCAGCATTGAATGTGGCGCCTTTATCAGTGATGCGGTCTGCATGTACAAGGTTATGCACAGGTTCGGCAATGAATGTAACATTGTTGAAACTGTCGGGAAATAAGCCGCCCTGGTACCAGGTGACTCCGCAGGAAGAAGTAACGACGCCAACGTCGGTGAGTAATTGGTGTTCAGGATTTTTTGTGATCGGATAAACTTCACATGCATCACCATGATCGGGGATATAATCTGAGGCATCTGAAACCAGCAGATCATGATTACGCTGCAGGTATCTTGCAGCAATCACTTCATGAAACAGGTGATTGGCATTGCTTGTACCAATATGATGGCCCCAAGCGTCGAATGTCTGCCCATATTGTGATTCGCCGGACAACATTTCCAGTTCATGCGTATCAGGCTTGAATCGAATATTTCTGCCATCGGCATTACGTGGCAATTGTTTGGCCGAAGGATAATTTGAATAACGAACATTAGTGCCTGTATCATTAAATTCCATTGAAACATTTGGCGTGACGATTCCCATGTGCGCCACATAAATCCAGTTGTCCAATCCGAAAATAGGCGTGTTCGCAATATGCTGTGGATTGGTTAAAGCAAGGCCTGTAATAACCACCTGTCTTATATCAGCTTTGCCATCATGGTTGGTGTCTTCGAGGTATAAAATATCCGGCACATCCACAACCAATATTCCATCCCTCCATTTCATGATGCCTGTTGGCAGTTTGAGATGATCTGCGAAAACTACGCTCTTATCAGGTGCGCCATCGCCGTTGGTGTCAGTCAATAACTTGATAACGCCTGAACCTGTAGTGTCAAGTGGATACCCATGCATTTCCACAACATACATATTCCCGCTTTCATCCACCTCCATTGCAACAGGATCAGAAATCATTGGCTCTGATGCTACCAATTCTATTTTAAACCCATCGGGCAATTGAAAAGTAGATAATGCTTCCTGCGGAGTTAAGCCGCCGGGTATCGCTTTCTTTTCATTGCATGCATGCATACAAAAGATAACGAGAAGTAATCCAATTAGTTTTGATTTCATAAAACGGGAGGAGTAAGTATTAAAAGTAAAGAATTAATTTAACTGTTGAACCAGCTATAAAGGCTGAGATAGGTAAAAAATCTTTGGGAGAAGTTGTTCGCGTGCCCCTGCCGCCATTTTATAAGGCTGTTTTATAAAAAGGCCAAATATTCTATAATTGCATTTTATCTTTATACCTCTTTCGAAAAGTATTTGCAGCAACTAATCAAAAAACTATCAGCAATGAAGAGAAAATTGTCATTACTTTTTCTACTGTTGTGCAGTGCGATATACATGCAGGCGCAGCAGGTTACCTTAACAACCGAACAGATAAAAGCATTAACACCGGAGTGGCAGGGTGAACGTTTCCCCGATGGAAGACCCAAAGTTTCCGATGCGCTTTTGGAGCGGCTGAAAAATGTTGCACTGGAAGAAGCGTGGGGAATATTGCGAAACAAAGGCTATCAAAACCAGTTTGAAGGTGAATGGATGATCCTTAATCCGGACAGCGTGATGACCGGCCGTGCGGTTACAGCACAGTATATGCCGCTTCGGCCTGACATAGATAAATTGATCAGGGAAAAAGGTAAAGCAGAGGGAAGGATCGGGAATACAAATTCATGGCCGATAGATGTGCTGAAGAATGGTGATATATATGTAGCAGACAGCTATGGAAAAATTATTGACGGTACACTGATTGGGGACAATCTGGGAAATTCTATTTATGCGCATTCAAAGCGTGGTGTTATTTTTTATGGCTCAGTCAGAGATATTGAGGGCCTTGCTGAAATAAAAGGGTTTAATGCGTGGATGAAGGGATATGATCCTTCATACATACAACAAATGATGCTTACAGGAATTAATGTTCCCATTCGTATCGGCAGAGCAACAGTTTTGCCCGGTGATGTAGTGCTTGCAAAAAAAGGAGGCATTGTTTTTATTCCTGCCCAGGAAGTGGAGCAATTGGTTATTAATGCTGAATTTATTAAGCTGCGGGATGAATTCGGTCATCAGCGTTTACGCGAAGGAAAATATACACCCGGACAGATTGATGCGCAATGGACAGAGGAGGTAAAAAAAGATTTCCTAAAGTGGATTGATGAAAACCCTTCAAAAGTTCCTATGACAAAGGAAGAGCTTGATAAATTTTTAAAAGACAGGACGTGGTAAAATTTGAAAATGTATCAATTTGAGAATTTGAAAATGTTTTAAGAAAACTATTATTAGCTAAAA
>JAHEZC010000353.1:3326-4033 GCA_023251275.1 Parafilimonas sp.
AAAACAATAACCAGCCATGACACCATCTGAAAAATTTTTATCTAAGATCGGCTTACCGGATAGGCAAACAGAAATAAACGATAAAGCCATCAATACCGAAAACAGCCGCAGGTCGTTTTTAAAAAAATCAACTTTAGGAGGCCTTGCATTGGGTGGCTTCATGTTTGCACCATTGGAGGATATACTTGCACAAAGCACATCTCGTGTTAATCGCTATTCCGCACCGTCAGATTTAAAAATTACGGACATGCGCTATGCAACCGTAATGAATACTACGGGACGTTGCACGATCATTCGTATTGACACAAACCAGGGAATATCCGGATATGGCGAAGTACGGGATGGAGCAGACTGGCGCTACGCTCTTTTTCTCAAAAGCAGGATCATAGGTATGAACCCTTGCAGCGTAGAACAGATATTTAAACGCATAAAACAATTTGGTTTTCATGGGCGACAAGGAGGCGGTGTTTGTGCAGTGGAGATGGCACTATGGGACCTTACAGGCAAGGCTTATAACACGCCTGCCTACCAGTTATTGGGAGGGAAATATCGTGACACGATAAGACTATATGCAGACACACCAGAGGAAGAAGACCCGGATAAATTTGTTGCCAAATTAAAAGACCGCCTCGAAGGAAAAGGATTTACATTTTTGAAAATGGATCTCGGCATTGAGCTGGTAAAAAATATTCCGGGCACAATTGTCA
>JAHEZC010000354.1 GCA_023251275.1 Parafilimonas sp.
GATGATTGGCTGGATATGAACATGCTGCAGACTGGGCATTGCCGCGATACAGAACTATGGGAAACAGTGAGTAATGATTACAACCGCAAACCTGTGAAACCTGTTTTGAATGGTGAAAATATTTATGAAGAAATGCCTGTATGTTTTAATGCGAAAGAGTTGGGCTATGCCAATGCTTACGATGTTCGCAAAGCAGCTTATTTGAGTGTGTTTGCAGGAGCATGCGGTCATACCTATGGTTGTGGTCCAGTGATTTTTTTTGGCGAAAAGGGAAGCAATATTTTCGCCAGCCTGCATGGCTGGCGTGAAGCGCTTGATTTCACTGCTGCCAATGAAATGAAATTTCTGCGTATGTTGATTGAATCAAGACCCATGGCTGACCGTATTCCCGATCAAAAAATATTAATGAATGAAGGAAACTGCGGTGCAGAGCGTATCCAGGCTGCACGCGGAAAAGATTATGCATTTATTTACAGCGCTTATGGAAGAGATATTGTTGTGAAAGCGCATAGTATCGCCGGCGTAAATGTGAATGCAAGCTGGTATGATCCGCGTTCCGGGAAAACAAAATTTATCGGCACATTCAGCAATGACCATGAATTGAGATTTATACCGCCATTACCAGAAGCATCACCGGTGCCATCGCAAAAAGAAGATTGGGTTTTGATACTGGACGATGCATCAAAAAATTATAAAATGCCCGGTTAGAAAAATTGTTTTTCAAAATAAATTGTATGAAAAAATTTCTTATCCTTCTTACATTATTATTTGCATTCTCAGCAGGTGTATTTGCACAGACATCATTTGAATCGGTACAAACTGAATCAGGTCTTGTTTCGGGAAAAACTAATACGAATGGCGATGTGTATATTTTCAAAGGGATTCCTTTTGCTCCACCGCCTGTTGGAGAACTCAGGTGGAAAGCGCCGCAACCGGTTGCGAAATGGATTGGCGTAAAACAATGCGATCAATTTGGGCCAAGTCCCATGCAAAATAAACCTGTACCTTTTAGTATGTGGTCGCAGGAATTTTTAATTCCAGAAAAACCAATCAGTGAAGATTGTCTTTATTTGAATGTTTGGACAGCCTCAAAATCTGCAAAAGAAAAACGACCTGTGCTTGTTTGGATCTATGGAGGTGGTTTTACGAGTGGCGGGAGCGCCTGTCCGATTTATGATGGAGAAGCCATGGCCAAAAAGGGAATAGTGTTTGTCAGCATCAACTATCGTGTGGGTATTTTTGGTTTTTTTGCACATCCGGATTTAACAAAAGAATCCGGCAACAATGCTTCCGGCAATTATGGCCTGATGGATCAGATCGCTGCATTGCACTGGGTGAAAAAAAATATAACAGCTTTCGGAGGTGATGCCTCTAATGTAACAATAGAGGGGCAATCAGCAGGTTCTATGAGCGTGAACTGTCTTGTTGCATCGCCTCTTGCAAAAGGGTTATTTCAAAAAGCTATTGCAGAAAGCGGCGCCAGCTTCGTAGCATCTTCGGTAAGAGGGAATAACATGCTTCGTGATGCAGAACAGGAAGGAGTGAAAATAGCGCAATCAGTACAGGCAAATTCGATTGAAGAGCTAAGAAAAAAAACTGCTGAAGAATTATTACAAAAAGCGCAGGGATTTCGGGGACCTATCGTGGATGGTTATGTATTACCCGAAACAATTGAGGCTATTTTTGAAAAAAATGAGGAAAATAAAATTGCATTGCTTACCGGCTGGAACGAAGATGAGGGGTTACTATTCGGGCCAGTAAAAAACGCAGAAGATTTTCGCAAGGAACTAGTGAAACAATATGGGGAAGATGGAAAAGCTTTTTTACAATTTTATCCTGCAGACAATGATTCAACAGCCGCAGTTTCGCAGTTGCAACTTTCACGTGACATGATATTTGGCGTACAAAACTATACATGGGCAAATGTGGAGAGCGGGCATGGATCGAAAGTGTATGTATATCGCTTTACACGAAAAGTGCCGGCAACAGGTGAATACGTAAAGTACGGCGCATTCCATACCGGTGAAGTGCCGTATGCTTATAATAATTTAAAATTTGTGAACCGTCCCTGGCAGCCTGTTGATTATGAGCTTGCAGATACCATGTCGTCTTATTGGGTAAATTTTGCAAAGACGGGTAACCCGAATGCCAATGAATTGCCAGAATGGAAAGTTTACGATTCAAAGAATAAAATGATTATGATATTGGGTGAGAAATCTTCTTTGCAAACGATTCCGGATAAAGAGGCATTGGATTTTTTGTATAGCAGGATGAAAGGAAAATAACTATTGGTCTGTAATTTCAATTCAATGATAAGTTATCGAATGCTTTAATTGATTTCTCTCGTCTCAGACCAGACGCAATGACAAACATTAGTCCATGTATTTTATTTCAGCATAGCCATTCAGCCAATTTTTAAATTTAATTTGTAGATGGTTTTTTGGTTTTTTTAATGCCAACAACAAATGCTCTCGCAGGATTTTTAATAAAGACCTGTTCAATCTCATTTTGTGTAAATCCTTCATTTTTCATCGCAGGAATTAACTCAGTAAAAATGCAGTTATAATTTCTGAAATCTCCTCCATTAATTTCACCAACATGATACCAGCCAGCATCATGAGAAATGAGGGCTTTGTGTAATAACTTTTCCGCTTTCATATCTCTAAGAAAATTCACATGCTTCTTAATTGACCCGGGGCTTACTCCGTCAAACGAAACCCAGCTCCCTTCTTTTGCCGCTTTGAAATGGTAATCACGTCTGCTCTCATTTTGTGCATGAATCCATATCCATGCATCTGGCAGCACATCTTTACTTTTTATTATTTTCAGTTCTTCCATTGCTGCGTCGCCATCTCCGGTATGTATGCCAATTGAGAGTCCCGTTGATAAATGCGTCAGGGCCGCGGCTTCCACAATTTTTTGCTGCACTGCTGATAAAGGATATTTATCCACTCCTGTTTTGATAAAGCCTGGTTTTATACCGGTGCCATCAATTCCATCTTCCCATTCTTTTATCCATCGTGCAGCGAGTTGCGTGGCTGTTTCAGTATAAGCATGCGGCGGCAAAAATTTTTCTCCTGCTGCTCCGTAATAACCGGTGTTCGTAATAATGTTCAGCGATGTTGCTTTTGACAATCGTTGCAATAAATGGACATCTCTGCCAAGATAGTTTGGTGTACATTCCACAAAAGTCTGACAGCCTGCATCAGCCACCTCTTTCAGATACGGCAGAATTTTTTCAAATGCTTCGTCAGGAATATATCGGCCGGGAGAAATCTTATCAGCGCCGATAAAATCAACAAGTGCATGTTCATGAGTTAGCGTAAAGCCTGCAGTATCTGCGATAACAGGCCCGTTAACCGTCATCAGGTAAGCATCGCTGCTGTTTAAAAAATCCAGGTTATTGCTGTACGCCTTAATTGCATAAGATGCGGATAATAATAAGCCGGTGCGGATGAAATTTCTTCTTTGCATACACATCAACTTTCAACTCTGTCGCTTAAATAAAAATCCGGGATGCTTTTAATACTCACTGAACTCCTTAAACTTTAAACCTTGAACTTTAAACTTTTCTATTCCTTAATACACATCCGTCATTATCGGCGTAGTCTCTTTTCCCATCAATTCAACAAATCTTCTTTCACTCAAAATATAGCCATTGCCTTTTGCACAGAAATGCACTTTGAGGTTTTCAATGCTTATTGGATTGCCATGCGGAATATCTGCAATATTGGAATGTGCTATTTCATGCCCGTCAATGATGATGACAAGCCCGCTGCCAATAGCTTCCATCCTGTTGCCATGCATAATGAGCATGCCTGTATCTTCACCGAGGCCAATGCCTATGCATGCAGGATTTGCAGCCACCACCTGTGCCAGTCTTCCGAAACGGCCGCGCTTTTCAAAATGTGAGTCGAAGATTACATTATCAATAAATCCGAGTCCCGGGGTGGTTTTTACTTCCCCTTTCAGGTGTGCCCGGCTGGCGCTGCCTTCATAGATCATTTTACTGCTCATGGCCATAGCT
>JAHEZC010000355.1 GCA_023251275.1 Parafilimonas sp.
AAGAGCACCACCTGCAAACCCAACCCGGTTATGCGCAGTATGAATGATTTCAATATCATCAACAGGTGAATGATATTTTATTTTATGTATGCCCGGCGTTTGATCAACCCTCTTGCTGACTATTACCAAATCTTCGGCAATATCACTTACATGATTTACCCATTGTTTTTTTTGATTGATGTTTTGTAATACCTGTTCTGCAAGCGTAATAGCAGTACCGCTGGGTGCATCTTTTTTTTGTGTATGATGGATTTCTTCCATC
This sequence comes from Parafilimonas sp., assembly GCA_023251275.1. Classification (GTDB taxonomy): domain Bacteria; phylum Bacteroidota; class Bacteroidia; order Chitinophagales; family Chitinophagaceae; genus JAHEZC01. Next base: position 263 of record JAHEZC010000355.1, read on the forward strand.
AGTACATCATATCCCGCGTGTGAAGACATCAGTTTTGCGAGATAAGCATTTAACTCAAAAAATAAATTCACGCCCACACTAAAATTGCTGGCATATACAAGAGAGCCGTTTTTATGAGTGCAATATTGTATTACATCATTCCATTGGTGAAGCCACCCGGTTGAACCACATACTACCGGTATTCCCGCATCAATGCATTTTTTTATATTTTCTGCGGCAGTCTGCGGCCCGGTGAACTCAATGGCAACATCGGCTTTCTCTATATTTTCTTCCGTGAAATCTTCTGTATTTTCTATGTTGATGCGTAAAATAATTTCATGGCCTTTTGCAACCGCAATCTGTTCAATCGCATGTCCCATTTTGCCATAACCAATTAACGCAAATTTCATTTTGAGTGATATTTTTTGCTAAAGTAGTTTAATCTGGATAATAGTTATTCGATGATAAGAGGAGAGGAGGGCTATCGTCTAAATGTCGAAAGAATACTGCTTTTAAACATCTTTGTTTATTCATGAAAAAATTATTATTGCATTAGCAAATAGCTGTTTAAGTGAAATAATTTTTCAGCATAGTTTTCGGTTTCAAATTTTTCTGACTTTTCTTCATTCCGTTCTCTAACTTTTTATGACTATCCGCCTTTTGGAAATATCTTTTTTGAGCATAAGATATTATATTGATTAACACTGTGCCCAGGCAGGGATATTCATATAATTTATCCTGCTAATCCGTCTAATCCGTGTTATCCGTGTTCTTTTTTACCCAATAACGGATAGTCATTAAACTTTTATCCCGCTTTACGGGATTGCGTCATTACTCACTCTGTTCGCAAAGACTTAAACACGCTAAAGACGCGGTCTTACATTTCTCCGCTATTCGCTTCGTAATGCTTTGACCGGGTTTGCAATTGCCGCTTTTATTGCCTGGAAACAGACAGTGATCAATGCAATAAGCAATGCAGCTAATCCTGCTGCCGCAAACATCCACCAGCTTATATCAATGCGATATGCGAAATCCTGGAGCCATGAGTGCATCGCCCACCATGCGATAGGAAACGCAAAAATGGCGGCGATGACAACAAGCTTTAAGAAATCTTTTGATAGCATTGTCACTACACTCGCAACTGAGGCACCCAATACCTTTCGCACACCGATCTCTTTGGTACGTTGTTCCGTCATATATGTTACTAATCCAAATAAACCGAGACATGCAATAAATATAGCGAGTATGGCAAAAGTGATGGACACTTCACCTACCCGCTGTTCTGCACGGTACATATTATCAAATGCGTCGTCCATAAAACGGTAGCTGAAAGGCATGCCCGGGGCCATTTTTTTCCAGTTGATTTCAGCAGCCTTTACGAGGTCTTTTGTATTAGCGGAATTTACTTTAAATGAGACCAGGCCGGTGCTCTTTCCAAGCCTTAGACTAAGCGGAAAAATATTCTGTCTCAAAGATTCATAATGAAAATCTTTTACCACACCGACGATAGTGTAGCTGACGAGATCATTTGACTGTGCAGTTTGAAAGTTGGTATATATTTTTTTGCCGATAGGATTATCATAGCCAAGAACTTTTGCAGCGGTTTCATTCAGAATAATACCGCTCGAATCGGAGCCGAATTCCTTCGAGAAATTTCTCCCCGTTATTATCTTCATTCCCATCGTTTTTACATAATCATAATCAACCGTCCATGTCTGCATGGAAAGTGCATTCTTCGCATCCATTACTGCGTCCTTTGAATAGCTGTTATCTGTGCGGGATGAAGAAACAGGAAGAAAAGCGCTGAAAGTAGCACTGCTCACGCCTGGCATAGTCAGCATTTTATTTTTGAATGATTCGGCATTATTGCCGAGGGCGCCTGCGCCATTGATAATAAGCACCTGGTCTTTATTAAAACCGAGATTGGTTGTTTGTATATAGTTAAGCTGCCTGTAAATAATAACGGTACCAATGATCAATATGATCGAAGTAAAGAATTGAAATACCACCAGTCCGCTGCGAAAAAAGTTTCTTCTGAACCCTGCATTAATTTTTCCTTTTAATACAGTTACAGGTTTAAATTTGGAAAGAAAAAATGCCGGATAGCTGCCTGCAACAATGCCGACAATAAATGGTAAAGCTATTAAGAAAGGTAATATGCGTGCATTGAGCGCACTATCTATCGAAAGTGATTTAGCAGCAATATTATTAAATAAGGGCAAGATAAGATAGGCAATTACAATCGCAATAATCAATGAAATGAGAGACATTAATACCGACTCGGTAAGAAATTGCGTGATTAAATTTTTTCTTTCTGTGCCGAGCACTTTGCGTATGCCTACTTCTTTTGCCCGGTTCGCACTGCGTGCAGTAGAGAGGTTCATAAAATTGATGCATGCAATCAGTAAAATGAATAGTGCAACTGCGCCGAAAATATATACATACTGTATATTTCCGTTTGTGCCAAGCTCTGGAAAACGGTCGCTGTGCAGGTGTATATCGGTCAGCGGCATCAGGCTGAATTCTAATTTATTCCCTGCTTTTACAAAATCATCCATACTGCTTATCTGCATAAACTGTTTGGCCTGCGGCAAAATATACCTGTCAATTACCTGTTTAAAATTCTTTTCAAAGTCTTTGTAGTTTGTTCCTTTTTTCAGCAATATATAAGTTTGGAAATTCATACTGAGATAATTGCCGAAGCGATAATCCACATTATCCATAGAAAAGAGGAAATCAAACTTAAAGTGTGAGTTATGCGGAATGTCCTTTATTACGGCCGTAACTTTATAAGGAACCTTATCTGCCTCAATCGTTTTCCCGATGGCATTGGATGTGCCGAAATATTTTTTTGCAGCGGATTCAGAGATCACCACTGTATTGGGTTCGTTCAGTGCCGTTTTGGTATTGCCTGCAACGGCAGGTAAAGTGAATACATTAAACAATGTGGAGTCTGCATACGCCACATAATCTTCTTCGATATATTCATTCCCTTTCTTAATAAGCTTCGAACCTTCTGAAGCATATATTCTTGCATACTCCTCTACCTGCGGATAATCTTTTTTCAGGGTAGCACCCATAGGATCGCTTGCCACGGCAAGTCTGAGTTCATTACCGCCGAATTTCACATCGGCATCTACACGGTATATCCTGTCTGCATTTACGTTGTAGCGGTCATAACTTAATTCATCTGCCACATATAATGCAATAAGTATAAAGCATGCAAGACCTATGGCAAGACCGGCAATATTAATAGTTGTAAAACCTTTGTTCTTCCAAAGGTTACGGATAGCTATTTTGAAATAATTTTTAAACATAAGCCCCCCTTTTTATTTCCCCCTTAAGGAGGAGGATTTCTGATAAATGATTTTATGATCTCTGATTTATTACTTGTGTTACTGTTCCAAGCTCACTCTTTTCTTTACTGACTTTCCGACTCTTGATCATTCCGTTCTCAAACTCTTTACCCCGCTTTACGGGATTGCGTTCTTTTCTTCATTCACTGCGTAGTGCTTTGACAGGATTTGCTATTGCTGCTTTTAAGGATTGGAAACTTACGGTCAGCAATGCAATAAAAACTATACTAACGAATGGCAATACAAAGAATGTCCATTGAATGGTAATCCTGAAAGCGTACCCCTGCAACCATCTGGATACAGTAAACCATGCCACGGGGCTGGCTATTACGAATGCAAGAAGCAGCAGCAGCGCAAATTCACCATAGAGTAATTTTACGATACTTATAACTGAAGCGCCCAATACTTTTCTTATACCAATTTCTTTTG
>JAHEZC010000356.1 GCA_023251275.1 Parafilimonas sp.
TTGGGGCGTTGGAAGGAAGACGTCATCACATTCAATAATTTATCGCCGAGAAATAATCCCATTTCCCAAACTTTTATTACGATAAATGATTCGTTGTTTTGGACAAAACTCATATTTGCCGGTGCATATACCACTGGCCGTATATAAGCATTCTGTAAATTGTTTCTGCGCAGGGTTTCATAAGTAGCTTCAATCAGTTCATCTGCTGAATAAGTATATGGCATGTTCAACGCAACAGCAGAATTTTTCAGCCGCTCATAATGCTCCGTTGCTTTGAAAATTTTTGTTTCGCCATTCACTGTTTTGTATGAACGGATGCCTTCAAATACGGCATAGCCATATTGAAGCGATTGCGTGTAGAAATCAATCTTTGCTTCTGCTGCTTTTACATATTCTCCGTTTAAATAGAGAATAGTGTCCTGATGATAATAAGATGCCATGTTTTTCTTTTTTGTTCTTTGTTATTAAATATCGGCGCATTGTGTTGCAACAAAAAACCCGCCTTGATGAAGAGGCGGGTTTTTATAATTGTTTTATTCTTTATAAGTTTATCCACCTCCGTTCGAAGCAATGATGACAACGACAACAATTATTATTGCCAGTTTATCAACAAGATAATTTAGAATTATTCGCATAAAAAGAAATGTGTTGCGAATATACACAGGCCTGTTTAATAAACAAAGAACTTTGACTGCAATTTTGCGCGGATTTTTTCTGATCAACCTGAAAGAATGTAATGCGTAAAAAAAATTTATACAGGTTGTCTCAGGCAATCAGTTTAAAATCCCGGTCAGATGATAGTTGATTTTCTCAACTCTATATTTTTTTTATTCACTTCGCCGGTGATCTTGTTGTTCACGAAATCTGCAATAAGTTCACCGATAGTAGAAGTAAAATAGAAATTGATGCTGTCAATATCTTTTGTAACAAAACCATTTTGTAACGTCCAGTCAACAGCCTGACGTACCAGGCTTGCCTCTTCACGCATATTTAAATAATCAAGCATCATAGCCGTTGATAAAATAGAGCCAAGCGGATTGGCAATGTCCTTTCCTGCAGCCTGCGGGTAAGAACCATGAATAGGCTCAAATAATGCAGTACCTGTGCCCACAGATGCAGAAGGTAACAATCCAAGTGAACCACTCAGCACACTTGCTTCATCACTGATGATATCACCAAACATATTTTCTGTAAGAACTACATCAAATTGTTTGGGGTTCAGTATGATCTGCATGGCAGCATTGTCAACAAAGAGGTAATCAACTGTTACATCATCATATTGCGGAGCAATTTCCTGGACTACTTTTCTCCATAGGCGTGATGTTTCCAGCACATTTGCCTTATCAACAAGTGTCAATTTTTTTCTGCGTTGCTGCGCATAGCGAAAGGCAAGATGCGCAATGCGTTCAATTTCCGGTTTTGTATATACACAATCATCACTGGCTTGTGTTTTTTCTTCATTCATTTCCTTTCTGCCAAAATAAATGCCGCCTGTAAGTTCACGGAAGATAATGAAATCAACCCCTTCGAGGTTCTTACTTTTCACCGGAGATAAATGATGCAAAGAAGGATAAGTTATAATCGGACGAATGTTGGCATACAATTGCAAAGATTTACGCAGCTTAAGCAGACCCTGTTCAGGCCTCACTTTAGCAGTAGGATCATTATCATATTTGGGATGACCGATAGCGCCAAATAAAACTGCATCGGTATGTAAACATGATTCAATGGTTTCATCTGGCAATGGATTGCCGGTCTTATCAATCGCATCGGCGCCCATAAGGCAATAGGTGTAATTGAATTCATGGTTGAATTGTTCGGCCACAGCATCCAGTACTTTAAGTGATTGCCTTGTTACTTCCGGCCCGATACCATCTCCTAATATTACTGTTATATTCTTTTTCATATTCAATGTCCCTAAAAGGAACTTTTAAAGTTGTTACTGATTTTTATTTTCAAACCGCGATGGCAGTTTTTTTATTAATTGAATAAATTTTTTGGTTGCCTTGTTGCAGCTCTAACACTTTATCAATGCATTCGGGCACTTCATGTTGGTAATGACTCACATAGATCAATGTTTTATTGAGTTGTAAGCATAATACATCAATCATATCCACAAAGTTTTGAGTTTGTGCATGATCCATTCCCTGGCAAGGCTCATCCAATATAAGCAAGGGCGGATTTTTCACTAAAGCCCTTGCTAACAGAATCAATCTTTGCTGACCTTCAGCAAGTGTTGCAAGCTGTTTTTGAGATGCATGTGAAAGACTAAAAAAATCTAACCATTGCAGTACAAATTTTTGTTGCCGTGCAGTAAGATTTCTGAACAAGCCGATGGTATCAAAAAACCCGGAACCAACAGCTTCAAAGCAGGTAATATTTTTATTAAAATACCAATGCAGTTCAGGAGATAAATAACCGATCTTCTTTTTTATATCCCAGATGCTTTCTCCGCTTCCCCGTCTTTTATCAAAAAGATAAATTTCATTTGCATAAGCTTTTGGATTATCACCAGTGATCAAACTGAGCAATGTAGATTTACCTGCGCCATTTGATCCTTTCACCAGCCAGCGTTCATCATGCTTCACCTGCCAGTTAACGTTTTGCAGAATTTTTTTATTGCCATATTGAACAGTTACACACACCATTTTAACTGCATCGGTGAAATTGATTGCAGTTTCAGCAACAGGTAAATGCCTGCTGATAAATGGTGCGAAAACAGGATATGAATAATTTTGGGTTGTTTCAAAAGCTTCTTTCGATTCAAATCTTTTTATTTTCCCTTTTTCGAGTGTGAGCATATAAGTGATGCAGGAAGGAATTTCATTTTCATCTGTGACGATGATGAACTTTGTTCCCAGTGTTGCAGCCTTATTAATAACATGATGTAAATGTTCCCTTGTATTTACATCAAGTCCGGAAAAAGGTAAATCCAGTATAATGATTTGTGGTTGTATTAAGAAAGCCCTTATGAGTTGAAAACGTTTATGTTCGCCGCTTGAGAGTTGAATAAGAGAAGAATGTTTGCGATGCTGCATATTCAGCCGTGTGAGCCATATATCAACAGCATCAGGATCTTTGTCAATTTGTTTTAACTCGTGTTCAACTGTTGCTGCATCTTCAGCATCAAAACTGTTGTATCGCTGCTGATAATAAAAATCAGAAACGTTTGATAAGTTTTTGAAATGATAATGTTGTTCCACAAAAGATAGCCTCGGTTTTAAAACAGAGTCGTCATCAAAGTGAATTTCAACATTTCCGTGAGTAAAAAGCTGTCCGCTCAAAGCCTTTGCCAATACAGTTTTCCCGCTGCCGGATGCGCCGGTAATTGCGAGATGTTCGCCCTGTTTCAATTCAAATGAAACACTATCAAGCACAATATTTCCCTGTAGTTTTATACTGAGATCTTTTACTATGATTGATGTGTCGTTCATAAAAATTCAAAACCGGTGAGACATTTAAAACCTCACAGGTTTAATTATTTATTGTGCAACTTCAAATGCTTCTATTTCATTTTTCATGCTGAGCAAATAATCAATATCATCATAACCATTCAGCAAACATGTCTTTTTATAACTGCTGATATCAAAGTTTTCCTGATCACCGGATGAAATTATCCTGATATATTGTTCCCTCAAATTCACTTCAATTTCAGCCGACGGATCTTTTTCAACTGTTTCAAATATTTTCTGCAAAAAATTTTCACTGACGGTTACAGGCAGCAGAAAATTATTCAACGCATTATTTTTAAAAATATCGGCGAAGAAACTGCTGACCACTATATCAAATCCATAATCTTTGATGGACCATGCTGCATGTTCACGTGACGAACCACAGCCAAAATTTTTTGCGCCAACGAGGATTTTTCCACTGTATGTCGGATTGTTTAAAACGAAATCTTTCTTTGGTTTTGTTTCATCATCATTTTCATAGCGCCAGTCGCGGAAAAGATTTTTACCAAAACCTTCACGGCTTGTAGCTTTTAAAAAGCGTGCAGGAATGATCTGGTCTGTATCAATATTC
>JAHEZC010000357.1 GCA_023251275.1 Parafilimonas sp.
TGCGATAGTTGTTTGGTCTCCGATGGTAACCACAGCAACTGCAAAATTAATTGCAGTCACGATAAGTTTATCCCCGATCGAAGCAGAGATTTTAAAATTTCCTTCAAGGTCTGAAGTAGTTCCGGTTTTAGTCCCCTGGACCTGGATAGATGCGCCCTGAACCGGCGCTCCCCCTTTGTCAGTAATTTTTCCGCTAATGAGTTTGGATTGAGCCGCTACGGCTGCTGCTATAAAAAGCAGCAAACATGAAAATAGACTTCGCATAAGCTTATTTTAAGGATTAAACAATATGATAACTGAAAGTTTCTTATGGCAATCCGGCAATATAAAGGCATGTATCAAGATGATATTCACCGTTATTCAGGTCCGGTTACATGAAAGCATTATGACATGCTAATTTGGATGATTGCTGTTCCCGTCTATACGCTTAATTCTTTAAGCCGGAGAAATGCTAACCGAGGTGGGAAAATCTGCTACCGTAAAAAATAAAAGGTTATAATCTGTTAACGAATATAAAAAACGAAACCCGATTGAACGGGTACGAGTTTATTACCGGGATTAAAAGTTTCTTTGGGTCGGTTATATTTCAAACATTTAATTTAGCGCATGCTTATTATCAGCGAATTATTTATTTATCCCATTAAAGCTTTGGGAGGAATCCCGGTATCTTCCGCCCTTTTAACCGAAAGGGGTTTTCAATACGACCGGCGTTGGATGCTGGTGGATGCAAACAACCATTTTATCACACAGCGGGAATTTCCTTCGCTGGCTGTTCTGAAAACATCAATAACCAAAGAGGGTCTGCAGGTGATGGATAAATACAGCGGTAACACATTTACTATTCCATTTCAACCTCAAAGCATTGATTCGATTATTGTTCAGATATGGGAAGATGCCTGCAAAGCCCAACCAGTAAGTGTTCAGGCAGATGAATGGTTTTCCGAAATACTGTCTTTTAAATGCAGGCTTGTTTTTATGCCTGATGATTCTCAGAGGAATGTGAATAGCAATTATGCCTACAGTAATGAAATCACCGGTTTTGCAGATGCCTATCCGTTTTTGCTCATCGGGCAATCTTCACTTGATGACCTTAACAGCAGACTGGAGGAATCACTCTCCATCAATCGGTTCAGACCGAATATTGTGTTTACCGGAGGCCAGCCCTATGAAGAAGATACCCTTGCACATTTTACAGTGAATGATATAAATTTTTATGGTGTAAAGCTATGTGACCGTTGCACTGTTACGACTATTGACCAGGAAACTGCCATAAAAGGAAAAGAACCTTTAAAGACACTTGCGGCCTATCGCATGAATAATAACAAAGTTTATTTTGGCCAAAATCTTGTACACGATGGAGCCGGTATGATAAAAGCAGGCGACACCATTGAAGTGAAAAGAAGAAAGGAGTCTCTGAGTTTTGTGTAAAATATTTGATATAATACCGGAATATTCACACTGCGAAAACCTACCTGTATTTTTCCACAATCTCTTTTACACTGTAATAATAATGCCCCCCAAATAAGATCAAATGTACCAGCAAAGGATACAACTTGCAAAGCGCTATTCTTTCTCTCCAGCCTTTTTCCAGCGGAAATGATTCATTATAATAATCGTAAAATGATAAATCGAAACCTCCGAATAGCTTCGTCATGCCGATATCCATTTCACGATGCCCATAATACACAGCAGGATCAAAAACAGCAGGTAATCCGTTTTTTGCTATCATAAAATTGCCGCCCCACAGGTCTCCATGCAACAATGCAGGAGGCTCTGCCGGAAACAGATAAATAAATTTTTCACATAAGCTTTCGGCATTTTTTACATCGTTTGCAGCGCATAATTCGTTGTCATAAGCTCTTCGGAATAAAGGCAATATTCTCAGTGCAGCATAAAATTCAGCCCATGATTCATTTTCACTATTGCATTGGTTAAGGTTGCCAATATAATTATCTTCATTCCATCCAAAGCAATTGGCATTATTCCTGTGCAATTGCGCAAGACCTTCACCAAATTTTTTCCAGAAGTCTTTACCGGCATTTCCTTTTTCCAGCCATTCCATTATTAAAAAAGTATGGCTGCCTGTTACTCCGCACAATATCGGTTTAGGAATATGCAATGTATGATTTGCAGATGCCAATGCGATTAATCCACCCATCTCTTTCTCAAACATTTCTTTTTTCTCAATAGCATTCAGTTTAAGGAAAAAAAATCCTGTATTTGTTTCCAATTGAAAGGCGTCATTGATATCGCCTCCATATATTCGTGAGTAATTGATGCATTGAATATTTTTCTCTAGTTGCAACGATAATTTTTTGCAGATATTTTCAAATACTGCTCTCATATATTCAGAATTTGTGAAGTAAATTTTATTTGCGAAACAGAGGAATTATCACAAAGCGTATAAGCATTATCAGCAGGCAGGCAATAAACATCAGCAGGGAAATGCGATTCATGCCATGCATATATTTTAGCCACTTAGTGCGTGGCGAATTGGGGTCTCTTTTTTTTATATAGAGATATTCGGCGATTTGTCTCCAGATTCCCATAGAAAATTTTCTGCGTCAAAATTAACAAGGATTATTCGATTTGGGTTATTCCCATTTCAGAATGGTAATAGGTTTTATAAAAGTTTGACAATACTGATCTTTGCACTATTATTACATCATACAAAATAATTGATTGACCTTTTACCAAAAACTATATAATCATAGTCCTGTGCTGATGCAAAACCTGATGGTGTGTGCTTATGGTTACTCATGGAAGAGGAGGCGCTTTGGTGGCGAATTTAAAAAAGAATGCAGGCTGGCAAAAGAAAGAGAAAGCTTTACTACGCAACAGTGGCAGCATTATCAGCAGGAACAGCTCACAAAAATATTGATGCATGCTTACCTGCATGTACCATATTACAAAGAAATTTTTAAGAAAGCCGGATTGAATATTAAAGTAATTAAAAACATTGCGCCTGAAAATATTTCCGGGATTCCGGTCCTTACAAAAGAAGATCTCAGAAAATCAGGTACAGGCAGATTGTTGTCGGAAATAAAAGAAAGACATGGAATTTTTTTTGCAAGCAGCGGGAGCACCGGCACACCCTCACAGATTTTATTTTCCGGCGCTATGCATCAGCGATGGATGGCATTGTTTGAAAGCAGGGTACGTAACTGGGCCGGAGTAAACAGTTTTATTCCGCATGGAATGATCGGCGGCAGAAGAGTATTGTCAAAGGCAGAAAGCAGTCCTCCATTTTACCGGTATAATGTTTTTGAAAAGCAGGTTTATTTTTCAGCTTATCATATCAATACAGCAAATGCAAAGAATTATCTGAAAGGGATAGAGAAATACCAGGTGCAATACATGACAGGTTATGCAATGAGTAATTTTTTTCTTGCACGATTTTTTAAAGAATTGCAACTGACCGTTCCACAGTTAAAATGTGTGATCACCTCGAGTGAAAAGCTTACACTGGAAATTAGAAATACTTTTACTGAAGTGTATCATTGCAAAACTTATGACGGATGGAGCGGTGTGGAGGCATGCGGACTTATCAGCGAATGTGAGCAGGGAAGCCTGCACATCAGTCCCGATGCGGGTTTGATTGAGGTATTGAATGATGACATGCATCCTGCAGCGACCGGTGAAGCAGGTTCGGTATATTGTACGGGGTTTTTAAACTACGATCAGCCATTGATACGTTATAGTATTGGCGACAAGGTTATTTTATCAGCCAAAAAATGTACTTGTGGAAGAGAGATGCCTGTTATCGAAGAAATTCTTGGGAGAGTGGAAGATATAATTGCGGGCAAAGACGGAAGACAGATGGTGCGATTTCACAGTGTATTCAATAGCTTGGCTTCTGTAAAACAAGCACAGGTAATACAAGAAAGTGTTGATGTATTGGTGATCAAAATTGTTGCAGATGGAATATTACAAAAAGAAGATGCACATTTAATCAGGCAGAGAATAGCAAGCCAGTTGGGA
>JAHEZC010000358.1:0-456 GCA_023251275.1 Parafilimonas sp.
CGGGTAATATTGCTGAAACAGACCAGCTTTCGTGGAAGCAATACGGAACATTTTTTAAGACACCTGCAAATACGACCTCTGTAATTTTTAAGCTGATTAATGATGCTGCTTCTGTAGGAGATTGCGGAAATGTTTTTGCTTTTGATGATATTTCATTCCGCCCCTGCGGACCGAAGGTATCGGCAGGAATTGGTGCTGCCGGGAGCTCCCAGGTCAGTATCTGCGATGGAGATAATTCCTCTTTTATTCTGACAGGCACATATACACAGGGCTTTGACAACCCGGTATTTCAATGGCAGGTAAGCAACAGCAGTCTCGGCCCGTGGACGTACATTTCTAATGCTACAAGCATAAGCTATCTGAGAACTCCGACACCTTTGGGAATTTACTATTACAGGTTGGCAGTGGCAGAGGCAGGAAATATAGCTTCATTGAGCTGTCGTGTATATTCAGAAC
>JAHEZC010000358.1:466-3975 GCA_023251275.1 Parafilimonas sp.
CAGAACCGGTATCAATTTTTTTTAGCCCATTGCCTTTTGTTCAGATCACGAATTACGTATATGGGTGTTATGGTTCACCGGTGGTTTTATTTGCAGCCGGCGGATCAAGATATGAATGGACAGGCCCTAATGGTTTCAGCTCAAATGAAGAAGGGCCTGTTATACCGGAGGTGCAGTTCACCGATGCAGGTAACTATCAGGTGAGAGTCACCACAGACAGGGGGTGTTCTGATACTGCATCCGTTGACCTTGTCGTATATCCCGCCGCTCATGCGACTATAAGTCCGGATGTTTCCGTTTGTGAGGGTAACAGTATTACCATCACAGCGGGTGGAGGAATATCTTACCAATGGACTCCGAATTATCTTTTGTCAAATGACACTGTTGCCAGCCCGCTTGCCACACCAAAGGACACCACAAAATTTACCGTAAGGGTTACAAATCAATATGGATGCAATGATTTTGCCGATGTTACGGTAAATGTCTGGAAGAAACCGACTGCTGATGCCGGGCCCGATAAAAGAACAAGGATAGGAATACCGGTTACATTTGATGGCTTTGCGACAGGAACGGATCTTGGATATTACTGGACGCCGGATGAATTTATGGATAATGACTTTTCCTTAAAACCAACAGTAGATGCACCGCAATCGGGCACTTATACCCTGCATGTTTTTTCAAATCATGGTTGCCCCGAGGCTACTGATAATGTGTTTGTTAAAGTGTATGATAAGATTTACATTCCTAATGCCTTTTCACCTAATGGGGATGGTATTAATGATACATGGCTGGTCGAGCCGCTTGATTTGTTTTATGATGCGGAACTGCAGGTTTATAATCGCTATTGACAGATTGTGTATAGAAATAAAGGCGCTTATACCACACCCTGGAACGGTACACGAAACGGAACTGCATTACCTGTAGGGACATACTACTATATACTTGATCTGAAAATTAAAAATGAAAAGCCTATGGCCGGTTCAGTTACGATCATCAGGTGAAAGATTAATGTTTTTGCGGAAGATATTCAGTTGCCTTCGTGATAGCAGTTTCTGCATCGGGGTTCATAGAGGTCTTTTTCCCCGATTAACACCTGTCCTGAAAAGGAAGTTTTGCGATATGATATATTGGCAATATTTCCGCATTTTACACATATTGCATGCAGTTTGGTGATATAATCGGCAATTGCAAGTAACTGCGGCAGTGGGCCAAAAGGTTTTCCCAGATAATTCATATCAAGTCCGGCTACAATTACCCTTGTGCCGCGCAAGGCCAGTGTTTCACACACATCGAGGATTGCTGCGTCAAAAAATTGTGCTTCATCAATACCCACTACATCCACATTTTCAGCAAGGAGCAATATTGAGTTTGGATTTGCAATTGGCGTTGAGGGAATAATATTGGCATCATGGCTAACGACCCCGGTTTCATTATAACGTGTATCCATAGCAGGCTTAAATATCTCTACTTTCAGGTTGGCAATTTTGGCACGTTTTAACCGCCGGATAAGCTCCTCTGTTTTTCCACTGAACATCGAACCGCAGATTACTTCAATCCAGCCCCTGCGTACGCCTTTTATGCCCGGCTCTATAAACATCTGTGTAAAAGTTAAATTTTATAAATTAAATTCATTCGTAATTTTAAAATGTATATTTCCCAAAAATAAACCATCTGATGGAAAGAGTGGGCGTATTAGTCAACAGGCTGTTTGAGCAGTATCAGCAGAATGAAAGCCCTGAAAGATTACTCATTACGGTTCAGTTGCTTTTAGGCGAGCTGCAGCATAGAAAAGCCTCTTCTTCCGCTTCTGAAAAGGTTGCTGTACTGATGCCTGTGAATTTACACGCTGCGCAACCTACTGAAGAAATTAGTATTGCAGAAGGAGATGTAATGGAAAGACCACAGGCATCTTTCCAGGCAGATGAAAAGGAAATGGCGGCATTTATTTTTCCTGAAACAAATATTGAAAAGCTTAAGTACAAATGGGGCTATGATCCTTTGCGTGATGTGCCCACCCTTGCGCATCAAAATAAAGAATTGAATGAAGTAATGACCTCAAAGGATGAGAGTCTTAATGACCGTTTAAAAATGGCACATACGGAATTGGGAACTGTGTTGACTGAGACGCCTATTGCGGACCTGCGTAAAGCCATCGGCATCAATGACCGGTTTCTTTTTATCAATGAATTATTCGGGGGAGATGGAACTACTTACGAAAGATGTATAAAAACCATCAATTCATTCAATAGTATGGCAGAAGCTGAATATTGGATAAAAAAAGAATTGAAGCTGAAACTCGGATGGCCTGAAAAAAGTGAAACTGTAAAATATTTTGATCAATTGGTCAAAAGACGCTTTTCATAAATATACTGCATGATCTGCTGTGTAGCGCCTGTTTTATTTCTTACATAATTACCCGCTTTGTTACATGCTTTTTCGTATAGCGGTTTATCATTCAGTAATTCATTAAACTGCGCTTCGAGTTCCAATGCATCTTCCACCGGAAAAGCCCCTCCGCAATCTGCCAATTCTATTGCCTCGATATATTTATCATAAACAGGTCCGAATACAACCGGCTTGCTGTAAACTGCGGGTTCAAGTACATTGTGCACGCCATCACCACCGAAGCCGCCTCCCACATAGCATATTGTTCCATAAGCATAGAGAAGTTTGAGCATGCCGATGTTATTTATAATAATAGTATTGATATTTTCCGCATTTGAGTGTTCAGTTTTAAGGTGTAAATATTCCGAATATAAAACAGACAGTTTGTACAAGGCTTTACATTCTTCCAACCGCTCTTTGCCAATATCATGCGGAGCAATAATAAACCGCATATCGGGATTTGTATTGATGTAATGGTCAAGCTCTTCATCATCTTCAAGCCATGTACTGCCTGCAACAATGACTGTACTGCCGGCACAGAAATTTTCTATCTGAGAAATATGCTGAAAATTATCCGCAACCTGTAAAACCCTGTCAAACCTGGTATCGCCGCTGACTGAAACATTTTTAATTCCGGCAGTTTCAAGCAATGCTTCAGCCATTTTATTTTGCACAAACAAGTGTGTAAAGCAACTCAGCATTCCTCTGTGAAAATTCCCATACCACTGAAAAAAAGGCTGCTCCTTACGAAAAATGCCTGACACCAAAAGCAATGGAATATTTCTTCGCTTTGCTTCATTGAGATAATAATGCCAGAACTCATATTTTATAAAAAGAATCAGTTTGGGATCAATGATGTCGTAAAATAATTTTGCATGCAGTTTTCCATCTGATGGCAGGTAAAAAATATAATCTGCGCCTTTGAAATTTTTTTGTACCTCGTAACCGGAAGGGGAGAAGATAGTAAGCAGAATTTTATACCGAGGATATAATTTTTTCAGCGCTTCAATCAATGGCCTTCCCTGTTCAAACTCACCCAGGGAAGCGCAGTGTATCCATAATTTTTCACTGCTGTCTTGCTGCAACTTTTGCTCCATCTGTTCAAAAATATTTTTTCGCCCTTT
>JAHEZC010000359.1 GCA_023251275.1 Parafilimonas sp.
ATATGACTACAAGGCGATCTTTTATCAAATCAACAACGCTTGTTTCTGCGGGATTATTCATCAAGCCATCTGGTTTCCGTTATGATCATTCATACATAGGTCTGCAGTTATACACCGTAAGGGATGCGATGCAGAAAGATCCATCAGGCACGCTTGCAAAAGTTGCCCAGATAGGTTTCAATTCAGTGGAAGGCGCTTCCTACACAGGCTCACAAAAATTTTATGGCATGGATACCAAAGCTTTTTCTGATCTGCTGAAACAAAATGGTTTGATCATTCCCAGCAGTCATTACAGGCTTGGCGAAGAAAAAACAAACGGCGCCGATACAAAAGGCACGCTGTTGCATGAATGGGATAAAGCAGTAGATGATGCTGCGGCTGTCGGCGTGAAGTATATGGTATGTGCTTATTTGTCCGCGCAGGAAAGGGGCAATATTGATCATTATAAGCAACTCGCAGAGCAATTCAATAAAGCAGCGGAAACATGTAAAAAAGCCGGCATACAGTTCTGCTATCACAACCATGATTTTGAATTTGAAACACAGGATGGGCAACTGCCTTATGATGTACTGCTGAATAATACAGACAAAGAGCTTGTAAAGATGGAAATGGATATTTATTGGGTCACCAAAGCCAAACATGATCCGATTGAATTGATGAATCAGCATCCCGGCAGGTTCCCCTTATGGCACGTGAAGGATATGGATAATACATCCGATCATTCCTTTACAGAGGTAGGAAACGGCATTATTGATTTCAAAAAGATTTTTAAAGAAGCAAAAACTTCCGGATTGAAATACTTTTTTGTTGAGCAGGATAAATGCCCGGGATCACCATTTGACAGTATTACAAAGAGCATTGATTATATCAAAAAAAATCTTGTTTGATAATTTAAAAAAATCTTTCCAGGCAGTTGCAATTTATCATGGCATCTTTCTTGCCTTCTTTTAATTGCAAAAAATATAATAATCGTTTTATGAAATCAAAACAAAAAACAATCGGGATATTTCTTCTGACAGCCTTAGCAGTAACTGCACTCGTACTCGTTTTGAACAGGAAGAATAAGGAAGTGGATGACTATGACTGGATAATGTGGTAACATTTCTGCATCAGATATATAAACGGATTGAAAAGCCTCTAATATAGAAACACATGAGATCAAATATAAAATAAGGAAGCCATACCCTTATTTTCCGATCTTATTTTGTTATAGGATGGTTATAAAACCTGGTTGCCTTAAACTGTTGAGCCATTTTAAAATCTTTTTACCGGGTTCTTTTTTTCACTAACAATTATTATTGTAAAAAAATACTATGAAAACAGTTCAGCATATCGCAAAAGCAGTATTCATTTTTTTGATTATTGCGGTCACCCCCATGCAGCATGTTTGTGCACAGGATTCTAAAAAAGAGAAAGAGGCTGCACAAATAACCGCTGTTAAAAAAATGGTTGATGAAAGGAATTATGTTTTTGTTCCACAATCGGTATCACCTTTGAAAGGAAAAACAAGGCAGTTGACATCTGGATATGATCTGAAAGTATTTGCGGATAGTCTCATTTCTTACCTTCCTTTTTTTGGAAGGGCTTTTACTGCTCCAATTAACCCTGCTGATGGAGGGATTAATTTTACTTCATCAGACTTTGAATACAATGCAGAAGCCAGGAAGAAAGGCGGTTGGGATATTTCGATAAAGCCAAAAGATGTGAATGATATTCAGCAATTATTACTCACCATTTATGATAATGGCAACGCTTATCTCACAGTGTACAGCAATAATAAAGATGCGATTTCATATAATGGCTACATCAGGGCAAGAGATCAGAAATGAATTAGTTTCATACCAATCATAAAGTCATTTTTCACGTATCACCTTTCACGTTTCACGAGGTGCATACATAATTGTTGTAGATACTATCCATGTGAGGTATTTAATTTCTTCATCATTTCCTGCATTACGTCAGGTATTTTATTCTTCTCGTCATACAAATTATTTTAGGTTAACCCGGTTATTTTCTTTTGTTATGAAAACAGGATGTATTCAATCATTTTATTCTTAACACCTAAAAATTTATTGTATGTCACAGATTATTTTTAAATCAATGTTGTTAAAGCCTCTCACGCTCGTTTTGTTGTGTGCAGGCTCACTTTCCTTCGCTGCTTTTGCAGGGGGAGATTCTTATGAAATCTATCTGAATAACAAACTTATTCAGAAACAGTATGTACACGACCCTTCATTCGCTTTAATGAACCTGCAATTGGATAAAGCCAATGTTAATGACAACCTTGTCGTGAGATATAGTCATTGCGGCGTTACCGGAAAAGGAAGAAGCATTGTAATAAAAGACGGGCAGGACAATATTCTGAAAGAATGGAAATTTGCAGATGCCACAGGATCTGATGTGTCTATGTCAATACCTGTAAAGGAAATCCTGGATCTGCAAAAAAATAATTCCAATACCAGCTTCAGCCTGTATTATTTTTCTTCACAAATGCTTCCCAAGGGCCGGATGCTGGCATCCATTCAGACAAAGGGTAAAGGCCTGGTGCAAAATCAATCACCCAAAGAGAAAAAATCCTCATTAATGGCAGCAGGATTTTTTGGGATTTAAGGAACTCAGTTGGCTGGCGATGAAATAATGCGAAATATTTTCATCAAAGGAACCTTGTTTATTGTATCGCTGATTCCAGCCCGGTTAATATTTCCGGGCTGGAATTCTTTATTAATATATTCGTTAAAGTCCACGATCATTATTATTTCCCTGTTTGCAACAAATCCCGAAATAATATTTCATAATAAATAAATCTTATCTTGACACGCTCAAAGCATCAAAACTATTCTGCTGATGGGCAATTCCACATCGTCTCCTCAAAAAATAGGTTTATGGACAAGCACTTCCCTTGTGATCGGTAATATGATTGGCGCCGGTGTGTTTTTAATGCCTGCAGCTTTAGCTACTTATGGGGGAATCAGCCTGTTTGGCTGGCTATTTTCGGCTGCGGGCTCTATTCTTCTTGCCGGGGTTTTCAGTAAGTTGAGTAAGCTTTTGCCTAATGTCAATGGAGGACCTTACGCTTACACGAAAAGAGGTTTTGGAGATTTTACCGGCTTCCTCGTCGCCTGGGGTTATTGGATTTCAGTTTGTTGCGCCAACGCAGCCATCACGGTATCGCTGGTTGGTTCAATGAGTGTTTTCTGTCCACTGCTTGCAACAAATTCGATAGTAGCTGTACTAACAGGGTTACAGGTTTTATGGTTTCTTACATGGATAAATACAAGGGGGGTAGTAGCATCCGGTATAGTACAGTTCATTACAACTGTTTTAAAATTGGCGCCTTTACTCTTCATCGCAATTGGCGGAGTTTTTTTTATAAAGTTTGCAAATTTTATTCCCTTCAATATAAGTGGTGTTTCAAATTTCTCTGCTATTACCGCAACTGCTGCAATGACATTATATGCGTTTCTTGGCGTGGAATGTGCCACCATACCGGCAGGAAGCGTGGAAAAGCCTGAAAAAACTATCCCCCGTGCAACTATGCTGGGAACACTTATTACCACACTCGTCTATGTGCTTGGTACCATGAGTGTAATGGGTGTAATTCCTGCTAAGGACCTGCAACATTCTGTTACGCCTTTTGCTGATGCAGCAGTTATAATATGGGGTGAGAATGCCCGCTATTGGGTTGGCGCCGGCGTAGCTATTGCGGCTTTTGGAGCATTGAACGGATGGATATTGATACAGGGACAAATACCTTATGCAGTAGCAAAAGATAAATTGTTTCCTGCAATTTTCGGGAAAGAAAATAAAAAAGGAGCGCCGGGACCAGGGATTGTTATTTCAAGCGTGCTTGTTTCAGTTTTTATGTACATGAATTATTCAAAAGGTTTGGTGGACCAGTTTAAGTTTTTAATTATGCTCTCCACATTGACCACGATTATTCCGTACCTTTTC
>JAHEZC010000360.1 GCA_023251275.1 Parafilimonas sp.
TGGGGTTGTTCAAAACAAAATCCTGTTTTGGTTTTGTTTCATCATCATTTTCATAGCGCCAGTCGCGGAAAAGATTTTTACCAAAACCTTCACGGCTTGTAGCTTTTAAAAAGCGTGCAGGAATGATCTGGTCTGTATCAATATTCTCAATGTTAACAGGAACAACCGTCGAGATAAGGTCACCATCTCCCGAAGTGGAATTTTGGAATCCGCTTTTGTGTATGTTCATTTTCAGTTTTATTTTAATTTATATTCAGGAATTCAGGATAACAGTTCTCTTACATCTGTGATCTCACCGGTAATTGCTGCTGCGGCTGCTGTCAGCGGGCTTGCAAGCATTGTTCTTGCATTTGGGCCCTGCCTGCCTTCAAAATTCCTGTTGCTCGTCGAGATGCAATATTTTCCCGCAGGAATTTTATCTTCATTCATGCCGAGACAGGCAGAGCATCCGGGTCCGCGCAATTGAAATCCTGCTGCTTCCAGTATTTTATCAATACCTTCCTGGAAAGCTTGTTTTTCTACTTGTTTACTTCCCGGAACAATCCATACTTCCACACCTTCGGCCTTTTTCTTTCCTTTTACAAAAGATGCCACCATACGCAGGTCTTCAATGCGGCTGTTCGTGCAACTGCCAATGAAAACATAATCCACTTTTCTTCCCTTCATGTTTGTACCGGGTTCAAGTCCCATATAATTTAAAGATTTCAGAAATGATGTTTTTTCTTTCTCATCAATTTCATTCAATGAAGGCACATGCCCATTAATACCGATACCCATTCCCGGATTGGTTCCATAAGTAATCATCGGTTCAATATCTTCAGCTTTAATATGAAGCTCTTTATCAAAGACCGCATCCGGATCAGAATGCAATTGTTTCCATTCTTCCAGTTTCTTTTCCCATTGACCGTTGCCTGGTGCAAATAATCTTCCTTTTATATAATCAAAAGTTGTTTCATCCGGAGCGATCATTCCGCCGCGAGCGCCCATTTCGATACTCATATTGCAAATGGTCATGCGTGCTTCCATTGATAAATCACGAATGGCTGACCCTGCATATTCTACAAAATATCCTGTAGCGCCGCTTGCTGAAATTTTTGAAATGATATATAAAATAATGTCTTTTGAAACCACCCCTTTATTTAATGCTCCATCTACATTGATGCGCATAAGCTTTGGTTTAGTTTGCATCATGCATTGGGTTGCCATAACCATTTCCACTTCGGTGGTACCAATGCCAAAGGCTATTGCACCGAATGCGCCATGCGTGGAAGTGTGGCTGTCACCGCAAACAATGGTCATCCCCGGTTGCGTGATGCCAAGTTCGGGACCAATCACATGTACGATTCCCTGGAACGGATGCCCCAGGCCATACATCTCCACATTATGTTCTGCGCAATTTTTTTTCAGCGCTTCTACCTGCAGGCGGCTCAGTTCTTCTTTGATGGGAAGATGCTGATTCAGTGTGGGTACATTATGATCAGCAGTAGCGATAGTCTGTGAAGGCCGGGCAACTTTTATTCCCCGTTTATTCAATCCTGCAAAAGCCTGGGGGCTGGTAACTTCGTGAATCAAATGCTTGTAAATATATATCACAGAAGGGCCGCCTTCAATTTCTTTTACAATATGTTTTTCCCATATTTTTTCAAATAATGTTTTAGGGACACTTTTTTTTGAATCAGCGTTATGCAATTGATCGTTGGTTTGTTCGCTCATTGTTCTTGTTTACTTTTATTTTTTACAAACTTTTTTTAATAAATGCTATTTCAAATACCCACTTCTTCTGCGTGATATTGTTTCGCCATTTCATGCAGGTCATCATCCTTCACTTCTTTCTTTTTATCTGCAACTTCTACAAATTGCTGGTACAAAACATCAATATCATTTCGATTGAATTGGTAACCTAATTTCTGAAAGCGATGTGCCAGAGCACTGCGCCCGCTGCGTGCTGTAAGCACAATTTTAGAGCCATCGGCGCCGACTTCATCAGGATTAATTATTTCATAAGTAAGCGCTTCTTTCAGAAATCCATCCTGGTGAATGCCAGATGAATGTGCAAACGCATTGCTGCCGACAATTGCTTTATTTGGCTGCACAGGCATACGCATTGTTTCGCTCACAAGGTGGCTTACCGGATTGAGTTTTTGTGTGTTGATGTTTGTATAAAAGCCCAATGAATGATGCTGTTTGATGATCATCACACATTCTTCAAGTGAAGTGTTTCCTGCCCTTTCTCCCAGGCCGTTAATAGTGCATTCAATCTGACCTGCACCACTAATGATACCTGCAATGGAATTGGCAGTTGCCAACCCCAGATCGTTGTGGCAATGGCATGAAATGGTAGCTTTATCTATATTCGGAACGTTTTTAACGAGATAAGCAATTTTTTCTCCATATTGGTGCGGTAAACAATAACCTGTGGTATCAGGAATATTCACAACTGTTGCACCTGCTGCAATGACTGCTTCAATCACGCGGGCAAGATATTCATTTTCTGTGCGCCCTGCATCTTCTGCATAAAATTCTACATCATCCACAAAACTCTTCGCCCATTTTACACATTGGATAGCACGCAGCAGAATTTCTTCGCGGTTGGAATTGAACTTTCCCCTGATATGAATATCAGAAGTACCAATACCTGTATGTATCCGCGGACGCACTGCGTACTTCAATGCATCAGCAGCAACTTCGATATCTTTCTGCACGGCACGGCTGAGCCCGCATACGCTTGCATTTTTTATTACTTTAGTGATCTCACGAACAGAATTAAAATCACCAGGGCTTGAAATCGGGAAGCCTGCTTCAATGATGTCAACGCCTAAATCTTCCAATGCCAGCGCCAACTCAATTTTTTCTTTGGTATTTAACTTACAACCAGGCACCTGTTCGCCGTCCCTCAAAGTAGTGTCAAAAATGTTTATTTTTTTTCCCGGCATAGCAAATATTTAAAAATGAAAATGTGCAGACTGCTTAATTTTGATTGCCTGCCTTATTGGTTTAAGCAGCCTGCATTTTCAAATATAGATTGTCTTTGCCGGATATTTAAGTCAAATAGTATTTCATTTTACGAATGGCAAACGGAAAATAATCGGCTGAAATGCAGATACAGCAATAGTTTTAAGAAATAAGAAATACGATGCCCAACAGGAGTACTGATGAGTTATTTCAACTGATAAAGTCACTTGAAAAAAGTGAGAAGAGAGGTTTTAAGCTTTATATCAAAAGACTTTCAGGCAGTGATGATCTGAAAACAATCATACTTTTTGATGCACTTGATAAAATGGATGAGTATGATGAAGAGTTATTGCTTAAGAGACATAAGCGCATTAAAAAACAACAGCTTTCCAATACAAAAGCCTATCTCTATAAGCAAATTCTTGCAAGCCTCCGGCTCACAAAAGATGATGATAATATAGATATTCAACTGAATGAACAGATGGGTTATGCCCGCCTCCTGTATAACAAGGGATTGTATCACCAGGCGCTGAAGCTGCTTGACAGAATCAAACAAACAGCAGCAACTTACCATCAACTGACATTCCGGATGCAGGCTTTATTCTTTGAAAAAAAGATCGAAGCCCTGCATATTACACGAAGTATGGAAAACAGGGCTGAGCAACTGACACATGAAGTGGAGGAAGTAAACGCACAGCTCAGCATGGTGAGTAAACTTTCCAATCTTGCACTTGAATTGTATAGCTGGTATATTAAAATGGGGCACGCAAGAGATGAGAAAGATGTGCTTGCGGTAAAAATGTTTTTTGAAGCCAATCTTCCCCCAAATAATATGCGTGAATTGCATTTCTATGAAAAAATGTACCTATACCAGTCATATTGCTGGTATGGATTCATTCTGCAGGATTTACTGATGTACTATCGCTATACACAAAAATGGGCGGACCTTTTTCACAAAGAGCCCGCCATGAAAAAGTGGAAACAGGACAGTA
>JAHEZC010000361.1 GCA_023251275.1 Parafilimonas sp.
ATAAAAACATTCTTTATGAAATACTTGTTATCATCCATTATGCTGCTTGCTGTTATTTGTTTTGCATTTGCCCCGAATGCAGCGAGAACAATTACCGGAAAAGTAACAGATAAACAGGGAAGCCCATTAACCGGCGTTACAATCATTGTAAAAGGAACAACATCGGGGACATCTACAAACAGCACAGGAGAATACTCGATCACAGTTCCGGATGGCAAAACGGTGTTGGTTTTTTCGTACGTGGGATTTAAAACGAAGGAAGTAAAATTGAGAGATAATAATATTGTTAATGTATCACTTGAAGCACAAGTTTCTCATCTTGAAGAAGTGGTAGTCACCGGTTATGGTGTTGAAAGGAAAAAAGATTTAACCGGTTCGGTCGCCACTATAAATATTTCCAATGGATTACCTGGATCAGCAGCAGGGGTGTATATCAGAGGTGCCAAAAGTATTTCTTCAACCGATAAATCGTATGAACCACCATACCAGGTATCAAACGATGGAACAGCGGATAGTATTGACTCATGGCGCTACAACAATGATTTCAACACCGAAGGCTATGACCACATCATTGAAAATCCTTTTCTGAAAGTAAATGACAACCCGCTTTCTACTTTTTCTATTGATGTGGATGCCGCATCTTACAGCAATGTGCGACGTTTTATTAATGATGGTCAATTGCCGCCGCCCGGTGCGGTGCGTATTGAAGAACTCATCAATTATTTTTCTTATCAATACCCGCAACCCAACAACGGCGAGCCTTTCAGCGTGAACACGGAAATTTCCAATTGTCCCTGGAATGACAAACATAAGCTCGTATTGATAGGCCTGCAGGGAAAAATTATTCCGTATGAAACTTTACCCGCATCGAATCTTGTGTTTCTTATTGATGTTAGCGGCAGCATGGATGAACCTGATAAACTTCCCCTTGTAAAATCTTCGTTGAAATTATTAGTTGACCAACTTAGACCCAAAGATAAAGTTGCCCTTGTGGTATATGCCGGCAACGCAGGTTTAGTGTTGCCTTCTACGGATGGTGAAAATAAAACAAAGATCAAAGAGGCTATTGATAACCTTGATGCCGGCGGCTCTACAGCAGGCGGAGCAGGTATTCAGCTTGCCTATAAAATCGCTAAACAAAATTTTGCACAAGGCGGAAACAACCGCGTGATATTATGCACTGATGGCGATTTCAATGTAGGCCTAAGCAGCGATGACGCATTGGAGAATTTAATTGAGAAGGAAAGAGAAAGCGGCATATTCTTAACTGTACTTGGATATGGCACAGGCAATTACCAGGATTCAAAAATGCAAAAGCTTGCAGATAAGGGCAATGGTAATCATGCATATATTGATGGTATTGGTGAAGCAAAAAAAGTTTTGATCAATGAATTTGGCGGCACGTTGTTCACTATTGCAAAAGATGTGAAGCTGCAGACCGAATTTAATCCCGGCAAAGTGCAGGCATATCGCCTGATCGGTTATGAGAACAGGATGCTTGCAAAAGAAGATTTTAATAATGATAAAAAAGATGCAGGTGAATTAGGCAGCGGTCATACTGTAACTGCATTATACGAAGTAATTCCGATGGGAATAAAAGACGATGCTTCGGATAGTGTAGATGCATTGCGTTACCAGAAAAATGCTGTGGTAAAAATTTCGAAAAATTATACGGATGAAATCATGAATGTGAAACTGCGGTATAAAAAACCTGATGGTGATGCAAGCAAACTGCTTGAATATCCGTTGATGGATAAACAGATCAGCCTGGGCAAAACTTCGGATAATTTCCGTTTTGCCGCTGCTGTGGCTGAATTTGGTATGTTGCTCCGGGATTCGAAATTCAAAGGCGATGGTGATTTTGATCTTGTACAAGCACTTGCACGAAATGCATTGGGAAAAGATAAGGAAGGATACCGGAAAGAGTTTTTGCAATTGGTGGAAAATGCTGCTTTATTAAAAGAGAATGCAGCTATTGAAAATAAAACAAAAAAGAATACGCTTGCCAGGCATTGATGATGAACAGTTGTCCTGCACTTTTAAAGTGCGGGACAACTAATAAATTCAGTTGCTTTTTTCATCCACTCCATAATCTTTGTGCTCATACACACTCAGGCTTAGCTGCCACCCGGCAGTTGTGTACTCCATCGAAAGGTCAACCACTACATTATTCAGCGCTTCAATAGCAGGATGCAAGCTGAAAATAATGCTCGTAAAATTTTTGTTTTCTTCCGGCTCTTCGTAATCTCCTTTCAATTTAATCTCCGAGTTTCTTACAATACACTTTGTTTGTTTTACATCATTGAAATACTGGTGGAATTTTGTTTTCGCCTTATTGAAATCGTCAGTTTGCAGTAAAACTGTTTTCCAACTGCACACATTATCTTTTTCTTCCCCATGTACTGAGATCACAGAAGGATCAGCATCAGAAATATTCACAGTGCATGCATATTCGGTTGTTTGCACATCTCGCAATATTTCTTCCCCTTTTATATGTGCAAAATGATAGGGATAATCTTTCAGCACTTTCGCCACAGCGGTTCTTCCTTCACTTGAGGATAGAAAGGGTATTTGTGCATGCAGCCCGGTTATACCTGTAAACAAGAAAAGTGTCAGTAAAAATATTTTCATGCAGTCTTTAAAATGCCGAAAATAATTCATTGCACTGAAAGCAAATTCTTTAACCGGGAAATGTGAAAAGATACTTGTGAAAATATTTTTATCCACATTTTGTCTTAAAATGTTTATATGGCTTTTATGAGTTCGGAATGCAATTGCATTTTTATTTGCGGAATGCAGGATGATGTTGCTGCAGTGTTGCTCTTAAATAATCCCTGTTGAGATGCGTGTAAATTTCAGTGGTGGTAATGCTTTCATGCCCCAGCATTTCCTGTACCGCTCTTAAATCGGCTCCGCCTTCTACAAGATGTGTGGCAAATGAATGACGGAATGTATGCGGTGAAATGGTTTTGATAATGCCTGCTTTTTTTGCAAGCCCTTTAATAATATAAAATATCATCACACGGCTCAGCTTTTTCCCATGTTTATTGAGAAATAAAATGTCTTCAAAACCATTTTGAATTTTTTGATGAACGCGGATATTGTCTTTATAAATTTTAATATACTTCACTGCATCAGTTCCTATCGGTACCAGTCTTTCTTTATCACCCTTACCGATAACCCTTATGAATCCCACATCAAGGTACAAGCAGCTTATCTTCAGGTTTATCACTTCACTTACACGTAATCCGCAACTGTACATGGTTTCAAGTATTGCTTTGTTGCGTCCTCCATCGGCTTTGCTCAGATCAATAACTGCAATAATATTTTCTATTTCCTCAAAACTCAGCACATCAGGTAATGCTCTTTTCAGTTTAGGCGCTTCAAGCAAAGTGGAGGGATCAGCATTGACAATATTTTCAACAAGGCAATATTTATAAAATCCCCGGATGCCGGAAATAATGCGTGCCTGGGAAGCGGATGCTATATCCATTCCACCAATCCATTTAATGAATTGCTGCAGATCTTTTAAAGTTACATTTTCAGGTGACTTCAGGTTGCCGGATTCCTGCATGTATTGGGTAAACTTCTCTACATCGTGCAGGTATGCTTCTACTGAATTATCGCTAAGCGATTTCTCCAGTTGAAGGTATGCTTTAAAGCCTTTTTTATAAGCTTCCCACATGCGATTTGTAATTTATAATTTCCGACTTCCTGTTTCCTGCTTCCGACTTCTGACTATTCGTTTAGCCTCGTTAAATTTTATCTGTTAAATTCGCTTTTTTTCATCAATATTACACATTATCCCGATGGTCTTGCAATTATCGGGGATCACCATATTCAATTTGCGATGCAGGCTGTTAATCTTCATTCTTTCAGGCAAAAGAAACGTTATCATAAAAAATCATTTCGCCGTTTTTTGGGAA
>JAHEZC010000362.1 GCA_023251275.1 Parafilimonas sp.
ATATGCGATTCATCATTTGTGAAGCTTCATAATCGGGGTCTTTGGCAGACGGGCTTACTTCTGCCGCGAAGATGATGGATTGTAATGCACCGGGCTTATCAATGATATATACATCAGGCTTTTCCGGAAGCCCAACTTCTTTAATATTTTTTTCGGGCACCGTATGAGATTTCCATGAAGCAAATGCGTCTTCCAATTTCCCTTTCAATTCCGCGACGGTCACATCTCCGACCACTACGAGTACCGTATTGTTCGGTGCAAACCACGTTTGATGAAATTTAACAAGATCATCCCTGGTCATTTTACTTACTGCTGCTTCTGTTCCGGTGCCTGTAAACGGGTTACTGTAAGCATGCCCGCTGCCGTACAATAAACGCGGCAATATGCGTAATCCCATGGTAACCGGCTGCGCCTGCTCCTGTTTGATGTTTAGCAGTTGCTCTTTTTGCACCCGCTCAAAATCCTTCTGCGGGAATGATGGATTTAATAATACATCTGTAAATAAATTGAGTGAGGCATCGAAATTTGATTTTAATGCATTCATGGATAAATAGGAATTATCGAGGTCTGAAAAACTATTCAGGGATGCCCCGAGGTCTTCAAGCTGATCACTTATCTGTAAAGAAGTTCGTATTTTGGTTCCTTCCATCATCATCTGCCCGGCGAGAGAAGACAAGCCTGGTGAGCCAAACTGGTCTGCTGCATAGCCTGCATTTATCATCATAGACATATTTACCACCGGCACACTATGCCGCTCAACCAATGAAACCTTCATGCCATTGCTTAATGTAAATTCTGTTACATCGGGGAACTTTACTATGGCGGGTTTTCCTGAGCCTGGCTGCTCACTGCGGTTTATTGATGATGCTATTGTTGAATAATCGCCATAAGGATGTATTTCCAATACATATTCACCATCTGACAGCCATTGTGAAGCAAGCTTTTTTATATCTGCGGGAGTTGCGTTTTTTATCCAGCCCTGGGTTTTTTTATAATAATCAGCGCTTCCGCCATAAGTTGCGCATTGTGCAAGTATATCAGACTTGCCTCCGAAGCCGCCAATACGCTCCATGCCTTTTATAAAGTCGGAAAAGTAACCGGTTTTAGCACGTTCTACTTCCGCAACAGTCGGGCCTTCTGAAATAATTTTTTGCAGTTCTTCATCTATGATGGTATTGATCTTTGACAACTCAACACCAGGTTTTGCATCACAGAAAATATTGAATTGTCCTCCTGCTTCTTTATCATCCATGTAAGAAAAAACATTGTTTGATAGCTGTTCGTCATATACAAGGCGCTTATATAAGCGTGAAGTTTTTCCGGTCGTAAGTATCGAATTTAATAAAGTAAAATAAGCCTCTTCCTGCGTGCCCCATCCGGGAACATTCCAGGTTTTCTGGAGCCTGGCCTGCGGCACGCGGTCCTGGGCTGCCTGGTAATGAATGCCGGTCATCTTTGCCACCCAGTCTGTTTGTTTGGCAATCGGGGGGCTGGCAGGAATGTCGCCAAAATATTTTTTTACCTTTTCAAAAACAGAATCTGCATTTATATCTCCTGCTATTACCACCGTAGCATTGTTTGGCCCATAATATGTTTTGAACCATTCCTTCACATCATCCAGTGAAGCGGCGTCAAGGTCTTCCATAGAGCCGATCACCGTCCACGAATAGGGATGAGCCGCAGGGTATGTGCTTTTCACCGTTAATTCCTCTGCGATAGCATAAGGCTGGTTTTCACCCTGTCGTTTTTCATTTTGCACTACGCCGCGTTGTTCTTTCAGCTTTGCACTGTCAATCGCATTGAGCAAATATCCCATGCGGTCGCTTTCAATCCATAATACTTTGTCCAGTTCAGAGACAGGCACATTTTCAAAATAATTAGTGCGGTCGTTATTGGTTGTGCCATTCAGATTAGTGGCACCGATTGATTCCATCAGTTGAAAATAATCGTTATTGTAATGTTCGCTGCCGTTGAACATAAGATGCTCAAACAGGTGAGCAAAGCCCGTTTTACCGGGCTTTTCATTTTTTGAGCCTACATGATACCAGATATTAAATGCCACTATCGGCGCTTTATGATCTTCATGTACAATAAGGCTAAGTCCATTTGGCAATACGAATTTTTTGTAGGGGATATCAATTTCGGGATATTGTTTTTTAGTATCCTGGGACAATAAAGCTATGGCCTGTATGCAGCAGCATAACAGCAAAAAAAGTTTCTTCATAAAAATAAATTAATCGTTGATAAAAGAAAAAACAGGTACCAAATCAGATTTTTTACCGCACTGTTTAAAAATTTGAGGGCACGAATGTATGTAAATATCAGCATGGCAGAAAAATCGCCATGCCCTTCTATGCGACCGGCATTATTTTATGAAATATGGTTTGGGGGTATGATGTGATGTTTCCTGGTAAAATGAGCATGCCTTTGAACAATGGTTTATATATCACATCAACATATTTCTGGGATTGTTTCTGCATAGCGTTATGTACAATTTTACAGGGAAAAGATTTTTATCCCGGGATAAGACGATTTTTTTATTTTCACCAAAAAAAGGGCATGAAAAAATTACTGAAATGGACAGGTATTATTCTCGGCAGCCTGGTATTGGGTGTTGTGATTGTGGTATGGCTGATGCAGTACAAAACCTTTGACGCTGCATACCCCGATATTCGTGCATCCACAGACAGTTCAATTGTTGCACGCGGAAAATATCTTGTGATGGGCCCTGCGCACTGCACTGCATGCCATTTCAATCCCGACAGCATGGCATTTTATAATGATACGGGAAAGGTAATTCTCAGCGGAGGTACAAAATTTGTTTTGCCTATCGGAACAATACAATCACCTAATCTTACTTCTGATAAAGAAACGGGTATCGGCAATTTGAGTGATATGCAGATTGCAAGGGCATTGCGCTATGGCGTAGGGCACGATGGAAGAGCATTGTTTGATTTTATGCCTTTTCAGAATCTGAGCGATGATGATCTTACTGCATTGATTTCTTTTTTGCGTACACTGCCGCCTGTGAAAAATAAAGTGACCGTAAGAAACCTAAACCTGTTGGGATATGGTGTGAAGGCATTTCTCATTAAACCTGTTGGCCCCAGTGCTGTTCCTGCTAAATCGGTTAAAGCTGATACTACTGCGGAATATGGTGAATATATTGCGAACAATGTTTCGAACTGTCGCGGATGCCATACCAACCGTGACCTGATGACCGGGGCATATACAGGCAAATTCTATGCAGGTGGGTTTCACATGGAAGGCGCCACAGACCCTGAGCATTATGAATGTGTAACACCCAATCTCACACCCGATCCTAAAACGGGTCATATCTATGGATGGAGCGAAGACGTATTCCTGCAACGATTGCATGCAGGAAGAAGGATAGAGCAAAGCGCCATGGCGTGGGAACAGTTCAGCAGGCTGAAGGATAATGACATTAAAGCCATATACAAATACCTGCAGACATTGGCCCCGGTTGAAAATAATACCGGGCCGATACTTGTGAAAATAGAAAAATAAGAAAGTATCCTGATCAATCTTTTTTTGCAGCAATTTTACTGCGCCTTACCGGCTTTGGTGAAATTATCTTCCTTACGAAGGCTTATTTTGACTTGTAATAATTCGTTGGGAAAAAATAGGAAACAAAGGCTTACCGCTTTTCAATATCATCATAAAAACCGCCATAGTTATTTAACCGTACACCTTCTTCTTTAAAAAATTCACCGGGAAACCCGAGATCAATAGCGCTTATTTCGTTTAGATGAAATATGTCTTCTTCGGGAAGGAGCACATCTGTTGTTTCGAGGTTTTCCTCAAGCTGGCTTAGTTTTGTTGCGCCAACAATCGGTATGGAAGAAAAATCTTTCTGCATTGTCCACCGCAATGCAACATGTGAGGGACGTACGCCCAGTTT
>JAHEZC010000363.1 GCA_023251275.1 Parafilimonas sp.
TGGGCCGCGCCTTTTTCTCCAGCCGGTCCTGAGCCAATAACAATTAAATCAAAATGTTTCATAATGATATTTTCATCAAGCCATAAAAATAGGAAAGTATTTTCAGCCTTCCTGTCCTCGTCTTCAAGATAGTGGTTAAAGGCGGAGCAGTACGGATTCTGCGATAACAGAATCTGCGCAGACAAAAAGGAAAGTTTTGCTACTTATACTCCAAGGTTGCGACTATGTATGAGTCTCATATATGCCGTATTACTTGAAATTGAAAATTACCGGTAACACAAAAGTTACGACCAGTGTCCATAAGCAATATATTGGCAGAAAAAAAGCTATACTGTTTTCGACCTTTTCAATTTCATTGCTGTCTTTAATTGTTTTATAAAGTCTGTACGATGCGATAAGGAGATTAATCAGCATCAGAATATTCCCGCCTGAAACAGCCAGCCTGTTTGGTGTGATTCCCCATTCAAAAATTCTGAATACGATTGCTGACAGTGCAATGCCATTTACAATAACGGTCACTATTGATAATCCGAACAATAACAACAAACTGATTTTGCTTTCAGGATTTTTTTGGGTTTCTGCAATAGAGAAAAAAATAATTGCCATTACCCCAATCAATAATACATTAAAGATCAAAAGGAATTCCCTGTCGTTATAGGGGTCTTTTCCTGTGATGATCACTGCAATCAGATAGATGATCAGCGTGAGCAGCACGAGTGGGGTAAACAGCTTCGCAATTACGGGCGAAATCTTATTTACCAATTGTGGATTTGTGCGCACAAGTTGGGTTCCGATGATAGGAGCCGAGGCAAGTCCCCAGACCACGACATATTTTTCATAAAAAACATCTATTTTAAAATCAATTAATCCGAACAAATTGAATGTTACGGCTGCAAGTAAACCACCGGCAATCAGTATAAGTCCTGACATCACCACCATGTCCCCGTTATACCTGAGAAAATCAAGGCGCCTCTTAAAGTTTTCCGGTTTGTTGCCGGTAAATGTATAACCCAGGACAGCCCATAAAAACAGCGGCAGATGGATGCAGGCTAATAGTAAAGTGTCGCTTTTCCCGCCAGGGAGCAGGTTAATGTATATTCCGGAAATCAGGAATGCTGCTGAAATGAAAAATAGTTTTTTAGCCTGAATTTTTTGTTTCCACGCAAAATATGCAGTCAGCAATGGAAAAACGATAAAGGCAATATTTCTTGTATAAAAGTTTTGGCGATCCAATTGAGTATAGTCGGGAATTTTTGCGATCAATCCTGCTATGAAACATGCTGCGAGTACAAAGATCAATTCCTTCCTGTTGCCCCAGGTGATTTCTTCATTCTCGTAATTTAAGCGTTCATTCCATGCCTGGGCTACCACATTCTCCTGGATCTCGGAATAAATAAGGTTGAACTCTTTTTTAAAAGTCGTTTTATTCTCCCGGTAAAGTTTTTCAAGTTGTACCGGATTGTCAATGTTCTTAATGATTTCTTCTCTCATAACAGAGGATTTTTATTTCATTGTTTAAATGCGCAAAAACCATGTATTAAAAGCACTTTGTACTACAAAGTAAATAAACAAAAATAACATAACCAATATCTTTTTCAATTAAAGAAATTCTTTAAATGGGTATTCGTTTATCTGTGCGTTATTGCACGTTTTTCTATTGGGGTCTTCAACAAATTTTTAATCCGCGTATCTTCCGTAAAATTTTTTTCCATGTCACGAAGAAGAAGAATTCAGTTCTCACAACTGTTCAGCATCATTATCGCCTGGCAGGCAGCCTCCTTCCTGATCTCATTGTATGATTATTTTTTGATGCACTCGACAGCAGTCGCAGCCATTGCTCCGCAATATACTTTTCCTGCTGACCTGCTGGTCAATGTAGTCGGATCGGCAGCAGGTGCACTTATAGCCGGGAGCTTTTTTGTATTCTACCTTAACGTGAAGTTCATTGACAAGCCGTATGGCTATTCCATCCTTGCTAACTGTATCGCCTACGTCTGTATCATATTACTCATTCAACTGCTCGCAGGGTTTTCATGGGTGCCTCATGCAACAGGACTTCACCCCGGCGATCCCGGATTTGCCAAAGCATATTGGAATTATCTTATTGATCCTTATCGCATGAAAGACTTCCTTGTCTGGTCGGTGATTGTCGCGATCACGCAGTTTGTTTTGCTCATGAACACCAAGTTTGGTCACGGCATCCTGTGGCACATTATTCGCGGAAAGTATCACCTGCCAAAAGAAGAAACACGCATCTTTATGTTTGCTGATCTTAATTCTTCCACTACCATCACAGAACAGTTGGGAGACCAGCGCTACCACGAATTGCTGAGAGATTTTTTTGCAGACATCACCAACCCGGTCATTGACAACAAAGGAGAAGTGTATCAATATGTTGGCGATGAAATTGTGATTGTGTGGAAATATGAAAACGGGATCGCCGGCAACTCCTGCGTGCAATGCTTTTTCGACATGAAGCAACAGATAAAAAAGCGCGGCGACTACTACCGCAGCAAATACGGATTGGTGCCGGGGTTTAAAGCCGGTATTCATTTCGGGAAAGTAATCATTGGTGAAATAGGCGTCATCAAGCGGGACATCGCCTTCTCCGGAGATGTGCTCAACACCACGTCACGCATCGAGGGCAAGTGCAGAGATTTCAATGTAGAGACGATCGCTTCCGATGACCTGATCTCAGCGCTGTCCTTTGGTGATCGGTTCATCTCCCGCCAACTCGGTCACATCAGGCTGCGAGGCAAAGAAAAGGAAATGGGACTGAGCACGCTGATGCTTCCAGAAGAAAATTCCTGATAAAAATCGGGACCAGCGGGGCAGGCCAGGCGAGTGCGCAAAATGAACGATGCGAATGACCAGGATTCAGGAATTATATGCAGGTATAAAGTTCAAGGTATTACCGCTGATGTTATGGCAACTGCTGAAAATGTATTAGGAACTTTTGTTTTATCTACATGAGCAAAGATGTAATTCATTTGCGCAGCAAATGTGGTATCGGTTTCTGTTTGCGCAAACAGTGAAGTATAAAAGCTCAGGATCGCTATAGCTGTAACAGATATGGTTGAAAACTTTTTCATAGTATGTTATGTTTTAAAAGTGAAGGAATTGATTAATAAAGAAATTGGTTATCTGGTATATAGCATATCAAACCTGCCATCAGTAACTTTTACCGTATCGCCATTTGCATTTACCGCATTAAACCAAAATGTACCGGAAACAATTTGTTTTGTTTGATCAAATTTTTTAATATATAGTTTACCAAACTTTGAATTAGTAGTAATATAATCTACAGATAAGCCACAGTCAGGATAATAAGAATAGCGACCTCCTGCAGTTCCTTTAATTATCAACTTTAAATCAATCTCCTTCCTTTCCTCAATTGTTAAGCTATCTGTATCAATTGAAATAGCAGTTAATTCACAATCTTTGCTTCCTTTTCGAATTGCATGGACTTGAAAAAAGTAACCTTTACTATTACTATAATCTGTATTTAAGTATTGATAATAGCAAGTAAGTATTGGTGATAAGCTTGGGCCCCTAGGCACAAACACTTCACCATTTACAAGGCAACCAAATGTATTTGCACCTGTTTGTGTTTCTGGTGGTAGCCGATCTATGGGATTAGCACTTTGTTTTTTGCAACTACAGGAAGGGCAAAATAACAACCATGTAAAAGATACAAGAGCAAAGAGGGTTTTACTTTTCACGATCAATCATTTTTTAAGAAAGTAATAAGGTTTTCAGAAGGCAGAAATACAATAAGTATTGAAACTAAGGGGTTTTCTTAATATTCCAAATTACTTTTTTCCAAAATAAAAGCATTAAACAGAAAACAGCAAAGCATTTTTTCAACAACTCTATAAGTATGACAACTGCAACAAATGCTGCGTTGCACTCTC
>JAHEZC010000364.1 GCA_023251275.1 Parafilimonas sp.
AACGACCGTCACTAAAATTAGTCCAGTTTACAAAACCTCCTATGCTTGTTATTAAATTATTTCCAATCACAACTTTATTGCTTTGATTAGCAAATGCATTATACCCAATTGCGATTGCATTACTAAGATTGCTACCAACATCCGCATAATATCCAATTCCAGTATTATTATTTCCACTATCATTGCTTGAAAGAGCTTCATACCCTATAGCGGTGTTACCAATACCACTCGTGTTGCTCAAAAGAGCACCCGAGCCGACTGCAGAATTTCTATATCCGATGATATTATGCAAAAGTGCATCTTTTCCTGATGCAGTATTATTATTACCAATAGTATTATTCATTAAAGCGAGGTTACCACAAGCTACATTATTGTAACCTGATGTATTTGCCTTTAAAGATGTGTAACCGAAAGAATTATTACCAAAACCAGAATTATTGTTTGTTCCACTAGAGTTACCAATAAAAATATTTTGATTTATTGAGTCAATACGAAAAATGGGATGATTTTCTATGAACAAAGCATACCCGGAATCGAGATTTATATTTCCCTTTACATGCAATTTTTGAAGAGGGCTGTTAGTACCAATGCCAACGTTTGAGATCTGAGATGACCCCAAAAAACATAGGTGCAGAAGATTAAAAAATATCGGAAAAAATGCTAATTTTCTCATGTAAATTGTTTTAGTACAAAATTAATTTCTTTTAAGAAAACTACCAATTTCTATATCTAACAATAAAAAAGCCCTTCCGTGGAAACGGAACGGCCTCTAACGATTGCTTGCCATATGAAAAAAAGTTTAACTACATCCGTCAGCAAGCAAGACCACACATTTCAAAATCACAGTAGTTTCCGAAATTACTTCTTGAGAGTATCTTTCTTGGTAGTATCAATAGCAGGTGCAGCAAGGGTAGTATCAGGTGCCGGAGCAGAGACAGCAGTAGTGTCTTTTGTTTCAGTTCCTTCAGTTGATGCGCCAGAGCCGCAGGCTGCGAATGCGCCAATTACTAATACGAATAACAGCTTTTTCATTGTTGTGAATGTTTTTTTTGTGAGTGAATTTTAGAATTAATACCGTTCCTGCAAAAAAGTAACCCGTCACATTTTATTTTTTTAAAAAATTTTTTGGCTTCATTTTGGGTTACTTTTATAGTCGTATTGGTATTAAAAACAGCTAAAGTGAAATCGGATACAAACGAGCAAGTCTTATTGAGAGGACTGGTTAACAACGATTCTAAGGCAATAGAAACCATTTATAAAGACAACTTTAATATGATTCAGGCTTTTATCCTGAACAATAATGGTACTTATGATGATGCCCGTGATATTTTCCAGGAAGCAGTAATAACGCTTTATGAAAAAGCAAAGAGCGAATCGTTTGTATTAACCTCGCAAATTAAGACATATATATATTCAGTATGCAGAAGACTTTGGCTGAAAAGGCTGCAGCAGATGGGAAGATATATTTCGGCGCCTGACGGTATTGAGGAAACTGTACCTGTGGAAGAGGATATGGAAATTCATGAGAAAAGAAACGCGGATTTTATGATCATGGACAGGGCAATGAACAGTCTTGGAGAACCATGTAAAAGTTTGCTTGAGGCTTATTATATACAAAGAAAAGGAATGACCGAAATTTCAGTTGAATTTGGTTATACGAATGCCGATAATGCAAAAAATCAGAAATATAAATGCCTGATGCGTCTGAAAAAATTATTCTTTACACAATATAATATAGGAGAGTGATGGAAGATGTTGTTTTGATGGAAATAATTGAGCGTTATTTAAATGGCGCTATGTTGCCCGAAGAAAAAGCCTATTTCGAGCAGCTTAGAAAAAATACGCCTGAAATTGACCAGATGGTTGTGGAGCATAAACTTTTTCTCCAGCAGATGGACGTATATGCAGAACATACCGGCCTGAAACACTCCCTGCATGAAGTGCATAATAGCTTGCTGATGAAAGGCGAGATATATGAAGGCGGAGAAATAAGCGCCCGTGGAAAAGTAATTCAGCTTTATCACAGGTATAAAAAAGTGATAGCAATTGCTGCATCTATAGCAGGAATTACCGCTTTGGTGATCAGTGGCCTGATAAGTTATTTTTCTCCATCTGTCAATAATAATCAACTTCAGCAGTTAAGCGGTGATGTGGCAATTCTTAAAAATGAAATCAAGCGGGCACAAAAAAGCAGTACAGCAGTAGAAACTGCTGCTCCTGCTCCCACAGTCCTCAGTACAGGTACGGCGTTTCTGATTGATGGCAAAGGTTATCTCGTGACCAATGCCCATGTATTAAAAGGTTCAGGCGCTATCGTGGTAAATAACAGGGGCCAGGAATTTGATGCTAAAATTGTGCATATTGACCAGGAAAAAGATCTCGCCGTTCTGAAAATTAATGATGACGATTATAAACCTGTAAACTCATTGCCTTATGGTATAAAGAAGAGCAATGTACAGTTGGGCGAAGAATTATATACTTTAGGTTATCCCCGCGATGAAATTGTTTACAACCTTGGATACCTGAGTGCCGAAAGCGGCTTTAACGGCGATACAGCAAGTTGCCAGATCTCTATAAGTGCCAATCGCGGAAATTCAGGCGGCCCTGTTTTTAATAAAAATGGTGAAATCGTCGGTATCCTCAGCACAAGGCAGATGGCAGCAGATGGGGTTGTTTTTGCTGTGAAAGCAAAAGGCATCTATCATTTGGTGGACGAACTAAAGAAAAATGATACCTCTTTCCAGAAAATAAAAATACCTTCTTCATCTTCAGTAAAGGGTTTAAACAGGGTAGATCAGATAAAAGAGGTTGAAGATTATATATTCCTGGTAAAAGCTTACAATGAATAATACAGTTGGTTTAGATTGAACAATAAAAGAACCCTGCATCAGTTGCGGGGTTCTTTGCTTTTATGCAGGGGTTCTTTGCTTTTATGCATTTGCCTAAAACATAATGTTGCATTTTCATAGATACGCTCTTTCTTATTGATTTGTTAGCTTTGCTTATCAGTAATGAATTGAACGATTGCTATGGAAAAACTGGAAAATTATATCCTGGGCAAATGGATAACCGGCGATGGTGAAGGACAGATATTATATAATGCAGTTACCGGCACTCCTGTTGCTGCAGCTTCAACAAGCGGTCTTGATTTTCAGCCCATGCTTGAATATGCAAGAACTGTCGGTTCTCCGGCATTACGCAAAATGACCTTTCGCCAGCGGGGTTTAATGCTTCGTGCATTAGCGTTGCATTTAAGAGTTCACCTTGATACATTTTATCAGATCAGTTACCAGACAGGCGCTACAAAAGCCGATAGCTGGATTGACATTGAAGGCGGCATTGGTAATTTATTTTCTTATGCATCACTGCGCCGGAAATTTCCAGATGAAACTTTTTGCCTCGATGGGGAGGGACATAATTTAAGCAAAAATGGTTCTTTCATGGGGCAGCATTTGCTCGTACCTAAAGAAGGTGTTGCAATTCACATCAACGCATTTAATTTTCCTGTATGGGGTCTGCTGGAAAAAATTGCGGTCAACTTACTGGCAGGAATGCCTGCAGTAGTAAAACCGGCAACAATCACTTCCTATTTAACGCAGGCCGTTGTGAAGGAAATTATTGCATCTCATATCTTACCTGAAGGCGTTTTACAACTGATCTGCGGCGCCGCAAGTGATCTGCTCAATCATGTAACATCGCAGGATGTAGTTACTTTCACGGGTTCCTCATCTACGGGAATGATGCTGAAATCGCATCCGAAAATTCTTGGCGAAAATGTTCCTTTCAATATGGAAGCAGACAGTTTAAACTGCATAGTATTGGGTGAGGATATTACTCCTTCCATGCCGGAATGGGATATTTTTATCAAAGAAGTACGTAAAGAAATCACCATAAAGGCCGGA
>JAHEZC010000365.1 GCA_023251275.1 Parafilimonas sp.
AATACAGAATATTTCAAAACTAACTTTTTTCCCGGCTTATATTGTCATTTGATATATTTGAAATAGAGGCTATTGACTGCAGTTACTATAAATACTAAAGTAATAGCTTCTATAGGACCAATGAAATAACTTTATCTGACGATGATTAATCTTGAACCTTTGTGGATCACCTGTAAACTTGCACTTATCACAACATCTATCTTGTTTGTGGTATCTCTTCCATTGTCATATTGGCTGGCTTACAGCCGATTTAAAATTAAAACGGTTATTGAATCAATTGTGAGTTTACCTTTTGTATTACCGCCTTCTGTACTTGGGTTTTATTTATTGCTTGCCTTCAGTCCCGGAAATGCATTTGGAAAATTCCTTGACCACTATTTCAATCTGCATCTTGTATTTACATTCCAGGGACTTGTTATCGCATCCGTAATATACAGCCTGCCTTTTATGGTGCATCCGTTGCAGGCAGGGTTTAGTAATTTGCCGGTATCATTAAAAGAGGCTTCTTACACATTGGGCAAATCACGCTTCATTACATTAATAAAGATTTTGCTTCCAAATATGCGGCCTTCATTAATAACAGGTGCAGTATTAACTTTTGCGCATACAATTGGTGAATTTGGCGTGGTGCTGATGGTAGGCGGAAGTATTTCTGCAGAAACAAGAGTGATCTCCATTGTAATTTATGATGAAGTGCAGGCAATGAATTATCATAACGCGAATATATATGCAGGCATTTTGTTTGTTTTTTCATTTGCGATCCTGCTGTGTGTGTATTTGGTCAATCATAACTTTACCAGGACGAAATTTTTACAGTGATAAAGTTCAACGCATATAAAATGCTAAATACTGCAAATGGAAAGCAACCATTGAATGTTTCATTTGAGTTGGAGAAAAGGAAATTGCTTGCTTTGTATGGACCTTCCGGTGTAGGAAAGACAACAATCTTGAGAATTCTTGCTGGTCTGACAGGAATTGAAAACGGCTGTATTGAAGTGAATGGAGAAACCTGGTATGATCCTGCTGCAAAAAAATATAAAGCTGTTCAGCAAAGATCAATAGGATTCGTATTCCAGGATTTTGCTTTATTTCCCAATTTTACTGTGAAGCAAAATCTTGAATTTGCCTTGCAAAAAGGAGATAATAAAAAGTTTATAAATGAGCTGATAGAGATAATGGAATTACAGCAACTCCAAAAAAGCAAACCCGCAACACTTTCGGGCGGACAGAAACAAAGGGTTGCATTGGCAAGGGCGTTGGTGAGGAAACCTGAATTACTGTTGCTCGATGAACCGCTTTCTGCCATAGATAATGAATTGCGTTTAAAATTGCAGGATATTCTGATCAATATTCACAGAAGATTTCATTTAACAACCGTTTTAGTAAGTCATGATATTGCAGAGATCATCAGGTTATCGGATACGGTTATTTTGCTGGAAAACGGAGTAATAAAACAACAGGGTAGTCCGGCAGATATATTTTTTAATCAACAGGAAAATAATAAATTCTTTCTCCGCGGCGATTTGATATCAATCAAAAAAACAGAATCGAATTTTGAAGTAGCTATTTTACATGGCAATGAGATCATCAAATTCGAAGTGGAAAAAGTAAACGGTTTGGAGAAAGGCGATAAGGTAATCATTACATCGGAAGTCTTCAAACCTGTAATTCAGAAATGTTGACAGCACAAAAATGAAATCTTAACACAGTAATCAGGCGACAATCAAAGAAAATTCATAACTTTTGTTTCTTTTTTGAATATGAAAGAAATCAAATCCATAGTTGAAGCATATAAAACCATTGACTTTTTTAATACCAAAGCTGCATTGGCAACCGTGTCGCGGGTAGAGGGTTCATCATACAGAAGAATGGGTGCAAGGATGCTTGTACTCGATAACGGCACTTACCTTGGCGGCATCAGCGGTGGTTGTCTCGAAGGCGATGCATTAAGAAGGGCGCAGAAAGCAATTGTACAAAACAAACCATCTGTCATTACTTATGATACCACGCAGGACGACGGGGCTCAGATAGGTGTGGGTCTTGGATGCAATGGGATCATTGATGTGTTATTTACGCCACTGCATGCCGGTGATACAAATAATCCCGTACAGATTTTATCAACCCTCACTGAAACGAGAAAACCGAGAGCGATTGTTTTTGTCACTGACAGTAATGGAGTATTTGGCCTGCTGGGTAAAACTTTATTGTATGAAAACGATGTGCAGTTTCTTCAATCATTTGCACTGAAAGATATTGCCGGAGATGTGCTTGAAGATTTACATGATGCTTTACAAAATCAGGCATCCCGTACTGTTAATTATGAATATGGTGGCGAAGCCGTGCGGATATTTATTGAAATAATTTTGCCCGTAACCCATCTTATTTTATATGGAGGCAATTATGATATTTACCCGATGACAAGGATTGCGAGAGAAATCGGGTGGAATGTAACCGTTGTAACCAACATACATAAAGCAGATAAATCATTGTTCAGCATTGCAACAAAAGTTTTGCATAACAAAAGTGATGAACTGCCTGAAGCAGATGCTTACAGTGCTATCATATTAATGGCACATGATTATAAAACAGATATAAATAATTTGCAGAAAGTTATAAATACCGATGTAAGATATGTAGGATTATTAGGGCCAAGGAAACGCAGCGAAAAAATGTTCAAAGAATTATCGGAGAACGGAAATTCAATCAGTGAAAAAAATATGGAACGGATATTTGCGCCTGCAGGTTTGGATATCGGCGCCACAACGCCTGAAGAAATAGCCCTGTCTATATGCGCTGAGATCAGAAGCGTATTTGCAGGAAGAAGCGGTGTATCGCTGAGACTAAGAGACGGAACTATTCACGGCAATTAAACAGAGGAACGAGATGCTGACAGATAACCACGGAAGAAAAATAAATTATTTAAGGCTTGCTGTAACAGACAGGTGCAACCTGCGCTGCTTTTACTGCATGCCAGAAGAAGGAATTGAATGGCTTTCGCGAAAAGAACTGATGACTTATGAAGAGATGCTGCGTATTTGTTCGCTGCTGGTAAAAATGGGCGTTGATAAAATCCGTATCACCGGTGGCGAGCCCTTTGTGAGAAAAGACATCATGCAATTTCTTACTTCACTTTCTGTTCTGAATGGTTTGCGGCAACTCACCATCACCACCAATGGCGTGCTTACTGCTCCTTATGTCCCTGAATTAAAAAAGCTCGGTGTGCAATCTGTCAACCTGAGTATGGATACGCTGGACAGAAACAAATTCTTTACTATCACAAAAAGAGATGAATTGCCCAATGTGCTCGAAACACTTGAGCAATTATTAAAGCATGAAATAGAAGTAAAGATCAATGCAGTGGTGATGGACGGGAAAAATATTGATGATATTATTCCGCTGGTTGAGCTTACAAAAAATCTTCCTGTAAGTGTACGCTTTATTGAAGAAATGCCATTCAACGGAGAAGGCAATCATTACTCCCACCTGCACTGGCATTATATGCGTATCCTGCGAAAGATACAGGAAAGATTTCCGGCTATTGAAAAACTGCCCGATCCGCTATTTTCCACATCGTATAATTATCATATCCCAGGTCACAAAGGTGATGTGGGGATTATCGCCGCGTATTCACGTACATTCTGCGGCACCTGCAATCGCATACGCATTACACCACAGGGAATACTAAAGACCTGTTTGTATGATGATGGTGTGCTGAACATAAAAGACCTTGTGCGTGAAGGAAAAGATGATGAAGAAATTGCAGACAATTTATTGTATGCCATTCATCACAGGGCAAAGGATGGAAGAGAAGCAGAACTATTGAGAAAAGAAAAAATGCCGGTTCATGAAAGCATGGCAACGATAGGCGGATAAGCTTTCAATTTATTTTCTA
>JAHEZC010000366.1 GCA_023251275.1 Parafilimonas sp.
TACTGACACATCCACTGCAAATAATTTCATCGAAAAATTATTCCCATAAAATTTCTTTTTATTTATATTACCTTTATAAGGCAGACCTGCCTATACGATTGCTGCATAATTGCTTCACTATTCTGGCTGATTACCTGCCCGGCTTTAATACATACATAATGGTCTGCTTAACCAAATTATTTCATGCTAAAAACCGTATGTATGAATTACGATTATCCTCAAAGCGATTTTTCACGTGGTGTATTGAGCGGATTGTTTTCCGGCATCGCAGCCACTCTTGCCAATGTTATTTTTGTGTTTATTTACCGGAGTATTGCCGAGTTCTATGTATTTAACGGGATGGATATAACTGTTATCATTTTTGGATCCATCCTCTTATCTATGGCCTGCGGTATCATATTCTATTTCTTTGTGCATTACCTGAAACAGGGAATAACGCTTTACCGCATCATCGTGTTTGTCGTAACGGCGATCATCGTTTACCTCGGAATATCTTTCCGCCAATCCATCATAGGAGAAGTACCTGATGAATTCAGGGTGATGGTAATAGTAACACAGGTGATCATTGGCGGATTGGCTGCATTTCTTATTCCTTATCTATTCAGGCACGATAAAATTATCAGTTAATAGAGGCATCATTTTTTCAATGACGCCTGTCGCTATTTACAACGATAAAAAGAGAGCCAGGGTTCCTGTTTATCATACCGGGAAGTGCAGGAGTTATTTTATTTTATTTACGATTTCGAGGTCGCCGATAGATAAGGATTCCCACCATTCATCTGTTACGTCTTCGAGCCTGTATTCTGTGTCCACATCATAATCCCCATTTTTATCAATTTCATAAAAGCAATTATTCAATGTATCCAATACACTGTTCACTGATTTTAATTCTACAAACAACAACCGGCTTACTATTTTTTTATTTGCCTTCTGTTCGAGGTAAGTTACCCGATGCTGCAGATCAGAAATCCTGTCGTCTTTTCGCGCCATAAAATAACATGCAATGAAAATAGCAAAGAGAAAAACGATAAATAATGTGGTCGTCATTTTAGCTCAGATTTAGTTTTTAAAATTTTAAGCGTTATGAAATATTTTTACTTCATTTCGTCTGCTCAATTTTGTTATCCAAATATTCTGTGACAGT
The DNA here is from genome assembly GCA_023251275.1 of Parafilimonas sp. Classification (GTDB taxonomy): domain Bacteria; phylum Bacteroidota; class Bacteroidia; order Chitinophagales; family Chitinophagaceae; genus JAHEZC01. Next base: position 1,145 of record JAHEZC010000366.1, read on the forward strand.
GTTCGCAACAGGAAAATATAATGCTCGTAATATACAGGATTTTTTGTAACGAGCTTAAATGATCTAAAAAATGCAAAGCCATATTTTCAGTGTGCGTATTGGAAACAAAGAATAGGCGCTTTGGTAAAATATTCAATAAGCAATGCCCAATTTTCAATGTTCAGAGTTAAAACTAATGCCCCGATTTAATTGAACATTTACTTTCCGGTAAGATATATTTTCGGTTGCGAAAAATCATGGGCGCTATCGGTATAATCATTTATTTTTATTAATCGGAAAACGTTTTTCAAAGGGTCAATGTTGGGAAAGTTATTTCAAGCCACGAATACGATAACACCATAGCATTATTCCTTTTGTAATGAATTCTGACCCTCAACTTTATTCATCAGCAAAAAAAGTTAATATGAAAATCGCATTACTGACAATGGGAACAAGAGGGGATGTGCAGCCTTTTGCTATTCTCGGTAATGCTTTGGCTGCCAAAGGCCACCACGTAACACTTTCCACATCAAAAAATTTCAAACAGCTTGCAGATAGTTACAATCTTTTCTTCAAGCCAATTGAAAACGACTACCAGGAACTGCTCAATTCTGATGAGGGAAAGAAACTGCTTAAGGCTAATCCATTTGTGATAAAGAGGAACCTGAATAAATGGATATATCCTTTGATACGGCATTCGCTGCAGGAGTTTTATGACCTCGCAAAAGAAAGCGATATAATAGTGTATCATTCGAAAACGATGGCTGACAGCTTTGCAGACACGATGCCTGGGAAACTGATCATGGCAATGGTTGTCCCCGCCATTCAAGCCACATCGGCATTTGCAAATCCTGCGTTCAGTGGCTTTTATATTCCTTCATTCCTCAATAAACTGAATGACCTCAGTTTTAAGATACTAAAAAGACCTGTAGCTGAGTTCAGGCAGGCGAACGGACTTTCACCTAAACATAAAAAGATAAATACCCCTTTCCTGTATGGTATCAGCAGTACATTTTTGCCCAAGCCTTTCGATTATCCGCCCGATCAGTATTTCACGGGTTTTTGGATTTCGAAAAACGGGAGCAACCTGGATCCAGAAATATCTGCGTTCATCGAAAGCAGCGAATCTCCTCTTCTTATCACTTTTGGAAGCATGCCTTTTAAAAGCAAGATCAGTATATCGGAACTGGCAGAGAAAATAATTGAGAAATTCGGAATCAGGATAATATTGATCAGAGCATGGGGTGTGGATGCGGGTGAGAGATTTCGCAATAACAGCAATGTCTTCGTGGCAGATAATGCTCCCTACGATGCATTGTTGCCCAAACTAAAGGCCGTAATACATCATGGCGGTGTCGGAACTGTGGCTGAATGTCTGCGTGCCGGAAAACCAATGCTGATATGCCCGGTACTGTACCCGGTGGGTGATCAGCAATTCTGGGGCAAACAAACATTTGAGAAAAGAGTGGGTGTAAATCCACTTCCTTTATCTAAAATGAAACTTCCCGTCTTGCTGAAAAGAATTGAACAATTATTATCGGACAGTTCATTGTATGAAAATGCAGAAAAAATTGCGGAAAAAATAAAAAAAGAAGATGGGGTTAAAAATGCCATTCAGATAATTGAAAAAATGGTCTTAGGGGAACTGTATCACGCAAAATCGCTTCACATTTTTTCTGGGATGAGGTTATTCTGAAAAATAAAATTTCTTGCCATCCTGTCATAGTTCTGTTCTTTGGTATTTTCTTTGCCAGCCCATCCAGGTATTTTGTACTGCCGTTTACAATGATTTATTATTGCCGGATCGGCACACGAAACATTGATACTCATTAAAAAGCTGATATTATAAATTAACAACTATGCAAAAAGGACAAATACGCGTTCAAACAGAAAACATTTTTCCCATTATTAAAAAATTTCTTTACAGTGATCATGAAATTTTTCTCCGTGAATTGATCAGCAATGCAGTTGATGCCACTCAGAAACTGAAAACACTTGCTTCAATTGGCGAGGCCAAAGGTGAACTGGGCGAGTTTCGCATTGATGTGGTGCTGGATGAAAAAGAAAAAACGTTGAGCATCGTTGATAAAGGCTTAGGTATGACTGCTGAAGAAGTGGATAAATATATTAACCAGGTTGCATTCAGCAGTGCCGAAGATTTTCTGACCAAATACAAGGATGCAAATATTATCGGGCATTTCGGTTTGGGTTTTTACAGCGCTTTCATGGTAAGCGATAAAGTAGAGATTTATACGAAAAGTTATAAAGAGGAAAATGCGGTCTATTGGAGTTGCGACGGAAGCCCCGAATTTGAATTGTATGAAATAGATAAAGACGACAGGGGATCAAAGATTGTATTGCACATAAATGAAGACAGCAAAGAATTCCTGGAGGCAGAACGTATCCGTTCGATCCTTGAAAAATTTTGCCGTTTTCTGCCTGTGGCTATTTATTTTGAAGACAAACAGATCAATAATACCCATCCCCTCTGGACAAAAAAACCTTCAGAACTTACCACGCAGGATTACCAGAATTTTTATAAAGAATTATATCCTTATGGCGAATTGCCACTTTTCTGGATACACCTGAATGTGGATTATCCTTTCAATCTTACAGGCATATTGTATTTTCCCAGGATCAGGCAGTCTTATGAAATTCAAAAAGATAAAATTCAATTATACAGCAACCAGGTCTTTGTAACTGATGAGGTGAAAGAGATTGTACCGGAGTTTTTGATGCTGCTGCATGGTGTGATTGACAGTCCTG
>JAHEZC010000367.1 GCA_023251275.1 Parafilimonas sp.
TAAAAGCGCGTCACAACTGCGTCGCCAGTACCCGGACTATTTTATCAGCAAAAACAAAATTGAACTGGAAAATGGTTTTGATATCAACAGGATATTCAGTGAAATACAAAAAAAATACAGGAACAATACTATCAATACCGAAGATGGTTTAAAAATCGAATTTGACAATCACGACTGGGTACATCTGCGTACCAGCAACACAGAACCCATTATCCGCATTTATGCAGAAAGCGGTTTCGAGACCACAGCAGAAAATATTGCCAAACGACTAATGCAGGACATACGTGAATGTATGTAAACACCCCATCTTCTAAAGAAACATACAACGCTTCTCTTGTAATTACATAAAAAATGTATGCAGAATCGGAAGGATAATATAAATTATTTTTGCGTTTTGCTTTTAAAGCATTTAAAATCTTTCAGAGTTTGAGATTTACTTTTTTTCAGGAATGATCTTATGAACAGAATATATTTAGATAATGCAGCTACCACATTACTTGAACCTGCTGTGCTTGATGCCATGATGCCATATCTCACCACGCATTTTGGTAACCCTTCTGCTATTTACAGCTATGGAAGAGAAAGCCGCCTTGCAATAGAAAATGCAAGAAAGAGCGTAGCAAAAATTCTGCATGCACATCCCGCAGAAATATTTTTTACCAGCGGAGGCACGGAAAGCAGCAATACGGCAATCATGGCTTCAGTAAAAGACCTTGGTTGCAAACATATCATCACTTCAAAAATTGAACATCATGCCACGTTGCATACTGCAGAGCACCTGTATCATACAGGTGAAACTGCATTGAGCTATGTAAAATTGTTACCCAACGGACATATTGATATGGAAGACCTCGAAAAGCTTCTTGCCGAAAGCGCAGAAAAATGCCTCGTCACATTGCTGCATGCCAACAATGAGACCGGCAACATGATTGATATACACGAAGTGGGAAACCTGTGCAAACTGTATGGTGCAATTTTTCACAGTGATACAGTGCAGACTATCGGGCATCTTCCATTTGATCTTAGGCATGCACCTGTGCATTTCGTTACAGGTGCAGGTCATAAATTTCATGGACCGAAAGGAGTGGGAATTTTATACATCAATGAGAATGTGAAGATTAAACCTTTTATGTATGGCGGTTCACAGGAACGCAATATGCGTGCAGGCACGGAAAATCTTTACGGCATTGTTGGTTTTGCAAAAGCGCTTGAACTTGCTGCAGAAAATTATGAACATGACAGCGCTTACATAAAAGGTTTGAAAGTATATATGATGGAGCAATTAAAGAAACATGTAAAAGGCATTGCCTTTAACGGTGATCCGTTGGGCAGAAGTTTATACACCATATTGAATGTAAGCTTTCCTAAAACAGAAAAAAGTGAAATGATCTTATTTAATCTCGATATCAATAATATCTGTGCATCGGGAGGCAGCGCATGTACAAGCGGTGCAGATGCAGGAAGTCATGTAATAAGAGCTATCAATAATAATCCCAACCAGGTTGCAGTACGTTTTTCTTTCTGCAAATACAATACAAAGGAAGAAATTAATTACGTGGCTGAAAAACTGAAAGAAATGATATGATTAAACCTTTAAGGTTTTAAAAACCTTATAGGTTTTTCCATTCTTTCAATTCCTTTAAACTGAAATGATAATTCACGGTAACGCCTTTGTGCACGCCATCCACAATATCTCCTTCTCCTGATTCTCTCCTGAACCTTCGTGTGTCTTTTGCACGATTATAAATTTCTTCGAGCTTATCAATGGATTGAAAGAAAAATCTTGCATTGTCTTTTGCAACAAGACACAGCCTGTTGAGCAATACCCAGACGATAGAAATGGAAAAGCCTGTGGTCTTTTTTATTTCAAAATAACGAAGCAGATCACTTAAATTAAGTGCTACTGTCTCTGATGGTTTCAATTTGGCCTGTGGCAATTTTTCCTGTACCCTCATGAAAGTTCTCTGCTGCACTTTTACTTCGAGGAAACTGTACAATATTCCTTCTGCAGTTTGTATTTCAATGTCAGGATAGCCAGGCGATTCAGATTTTTTTGCTTTGTAATTTTTATTGGCATTTATTTTTTCAATAAGCATGTTTTCATATTTCTCCGAAAACGCAGTATCATCGCCAAAAATATACACTCCCTTGCTTACACCATCGCAACGCGTATGACATTTACTGCAATCGTACACAAAATCACTAAGTTGAATGTAAGACATTAATTTGAAAATGAGATAGTTTGAAAATGAAAGAAGAAAAGTTTATTAACGATCATCTTACACAGCTTCGTCTATTGCATAATTCACGATAATTAAATGCTGTGTATCCCTGTTGTTTCGCCCTCTTACGTTGTAAGTATAAGTCTTATCAAATTCAATGATGCTGCATTGTCCGTGCTTATATAAATCGTGTATAAATTTTGTTCCTTTTATAACAAGCATCCATTTTGCTTTTGCTGAAAATAATACATCCCTCAATCTTTGCTGATCTTTTTTTGTAAATGAATTTTGATCGTATTCAGAAAAATCACTGTCATAGGGAGGATCAACGAAAATAAAATCATCTTTTTGCGGATTCGTCGTTTCAAGAAATTGCTGAAAGTCCATGTTATACATTTGTGTTCTGCAAAACAATTGCTTCACTGTTTTTGAAAAAATATTCTCTGCTTTCTGCCTGAAATTTTTCCGGTTGTATGCAATACCGCCATAAGGAATATTGAATCCGCCTTTGCTGTTGTAGCGGAACATGGAAGCATAACAAAACTCTCTTACAAAATACCAGTTGGCAGTCGCTTTTGCTGTGGAAAGTGTTATTCTGCCAAATGCATGGTCATTCATTACTTCACGCAAATACAGGTAGAGCCCGCTTTTAGCGCCTGTTTCAATATGATCTGCCAGTTCATCATGATTGAAGATGCGTGCTTCTTTTATACAGATTTTTTTTATCCTGCTGAACTTATCTTTTAATGAATCAGCAAGCGCTTTTTTAAAGGCTGATGCAGAAAGAATAAAATCATGATCGAATAATGGATTGAATTTTTTTGTATCAATATCCTCAATGAATTCAGTGATGATGTCTGTGATTTTATCTCCGCTTATTTTGTTCTCCACAAAAGTTTTGAAAGGTTGAATAAGTACGTCAGTGAGAAATGAAGCGAATTCACCTGCTTTATCCCATGCATCGGCATATAAAAAAAGTTCAGTTTCAAATTCTTTCGAGTGCAGTGACCTGTAAAAATTAATAAGGTCTGCGCTTTTATCATTGATGAAAGAAATTGCCTTTGGCTGTAAGGCAAAAAATACCCCTCCTCCTCCGAAAAAGGGTTCGTAATAATTATTAAAGGGTGGAATATATTTTGCAAATATGGGAAACTCATCATACTTGCCACCTGTCCATTTGATGATGGGTCTTGGTTTTTGACGGTGTGATGTAATAATCGTATTTACCTTTTGCATGAGACTTATTCACCGGCGAATATATGTACCGGTGATGAACAAAATTAATTTTGACATTCTTTGTTAATATTGAATTTACAATTAAGTAATAATTTCTTTACACACGCACGGTAATTTTGCAGGCAAATTCGTCAGCTTATTGGAAAATAAAACCACAAGGCGAAAAATAAAAGTTGCAGTAATCTCCGACCTACACCTGGGAACTTATGGCTGTCACGCCAAAGAACTTCTTCACTATCTGAAAAGCATAAAACCTGAAATACTGGTTTTGAATGGAGATATCATTGACATCTGGCAATTTTCAAAAACATATTGGCCGAAGAGTCACATGAAAGTAGTCAGGTATATTCTTGGGCTTATCAGTAAAGGCACGAAAGTATATTACATACCGGGCAATCATGATGAGATGCTGCGGAAATTTGCAGGAT
>JAHEZC010000368.1 GCA_023251275.1 Parafilimonas sp.
TTCACCTGTGTAATAAGATCCGTTTAACTTTATATCTGTTTTATTTCCCAGAACCGAGATATCCGCTGCATAAACGTTTGCCTGCTGATTATTTACTTTCAACGATATATTGCCAATGGCATCTTTTTTATAGACAAAATCAGCTACCTGGATATCTGATGTAAACACCGGATTTTTTGTAACATCGCGAATCAATGCATTGCCGTTAATAATTCCTTCCATCAGCAATGAATCCTGGTTAGCAATTTTTGTAATTGTACTGATTTTAAAATTACTGAATACTGCTTCTATCGGAGCATTGCTTGTTTTTGAGGTACTGTTGATGGTAAATGACTGGCTGCCATTATTGATTTTAAAATTATTCACCAGTATGCCTGCTGAATCGTACCGGATAAAATTATCTGCTGCTGCATTCCATTTATTATAGTCGAGTAATAATCCATCCGGGTTTAAACTGAATTTGAAACCCTGGTTTATTTGCTCTAAGGTTCCTGCAACGTTGTATTGGAGTTTATTTTTTTCATCTTTTACATCAAGGTTCATATCAGCTTTATTATTTGCAATAAAACCATACAAGGCTGTATGATATAAATGATAGGAACCGCTGTTTGTTTCCTGCACATCGGCGCTGTAGTTAAGCTTATTGTTTTTTGTGTTTACAAGAATGGTGATGCTGTCGGCTTGTGTTTGATTATAGATAATTCTTTTTGATCGTACAGATGCATCCAGGTCGTTTGCAGCGCTGTTGAATGAAGCCGCTATAGCCACGGAATCACTTCCTTTCAATGACGGCATAAACTGCAGAACCAATGGTGAAGGAATAAGAGAAGCTTTTAACTGCCAGTTTTGCGGAGTAATGTTTTTGGGCTGATAACCGGCCAGCTTATAATACTGATTGATTGTTTGCTGAAGTGCCTGTGCTATTTCAGCAGGTTTATATTCGCCTGACAAACCGGCTTTTAAAAATTCTGTGCTTAGGTTGAGATTGTGCTGTGTGCCATTTGCAGTGGCTGAGATTAAAATAGAATCAGTGCTTAATTTTCTTGCGGGTGTATAAACAGATAAAGTATTAATAGTCACTTTCCCGATCAATGAATCCGGATCCGTATTGGGCATATCTGCAATAATATCTCCATGAAGCGCAATGGTATCCTGCATTAAATGGAGTGCATGAAGATTCAACGTATCTAATAACAACCGCAGTTTTAAATCGTGCGGATATTTTTTTGTAATATCCGCAGTGGCTGTAAGATCAAAACTGATATTCTGATCATTCATTGTTGTCTTTATTTCTGCAACACCTTGTACAATATTTCCCTGCAGGTTTAAGCCCTGGTAATTATATCCTTTTATATCAATCGAATGAATTGTTGCTTCTAATTCTCCAGCCGCAGTTTTAAAATCAAAGCCTTTCCCTTTTACATTTGCGGTTAATGTAACACTCCCCATGTTTTTTTCCTGCTTTGTGAGATAACCCACATTCAGTTTTTCAAGAGAAATATTTGCAACATAAGCCTCATTATTCTGCATACTTCCTTTTACAATCGCATTTCCATCCGAAGAATTTAATTCCAAAAGCGTTTGAAATTGCTTGACGGTTCCCTTAAAATATCCTTTTGCTGAAAACGCCTGCGGTATTCGGATATCAGGAGGAATTGATTTTTCAGGCGCAAGTTTATAAATATCATTTGAGCTGCTGCGCAACCTGTTAATATTTATATTATACACGGCTTTTTTTGCATCAGGCAAACCTGCAATGCTGCCTGATAAATCTATTACTGTATTAGTGAAGCCATTTAACTGAAAAAATGGAATAGAAATATTTTTTACAAATCCTTTTATTCCGGCATTGAGCTGAACAACAGCCTGTTCGTTTCCTTTAAGATTTCCGTAAAGCTGAGGTGCAAATGTGAGTATGTCTTTTGCTGCAATTGAACAATGGTCAAAATGTGCATCAATATAAATATCTCCCGGCTTTTTTGAAAGCTCCTTTATCGAAGGATATTTCACTATGATTTTATCTTTTAATAAAGTTTGATCAGTCTTCAGTAAAAAATTATCAAGAATAGCGGATGTATCAGTATAGGAAAAAACGGTTTCGAGTTTTTGAAGATCAAATCCGGATTGTTCCTTAAAAGCAGCCTGCCTGATATATGCTTTATAACCTGATGGATTAGCGCTTAGAGAATCAGCATGTACATACAAATGCTGAGTATGAAGGTGATTGTAATCTATACCGGTGTTTATTCGCGGCTGTGTGTTATCATCATACCTGAAATCATTATTATCCAGATTAATTTTCGCTATATCAAGTCCCCATTGCTGTGAGGAGTCGGGCTTGGTTTCTTCTTTGCCTTTTCCGGGAAATTTTTCAGCTTTTCCTATTGCAATATTTGCTTTGGAATCTTTAAGTGAAACGTCTTCTAATTTTACCAGGGACTTTTTGAGAGATATGAATGCGGGATGCATTATAAATTCTCCGACATTTATATCCGCCTGCATGGCAGAAATATCATCCGTATAATTTATATTGATTTTGCTCAGGATTAATTCATCCAGTTTTACTGAAGGAGTTTCAGCATTGAACGCGGTATCAGCCGCTTGCTATATTGATGGCCGGTACCTGTGAATTGTAGCATCAATATTTTTGATCTGAATGGAAGAAACATCAAAAATCATTTTGTCGGGATCGAATGTATTGATCTTCGTTTCAAAATCTCCAAGATAAAAATATACATCATTGCCCGTGTGATCATCTTTGAACTTAATAAGTATATCTTTAAAAACAATTCTGTCAAGATGAAATTTAATTGTGTTCGAAGTATCCTGCGGCTGGGGTTCTTTTTTTTGCCCGCCGGCAAAAGCCTTTATTATGTAATCAAAATTAAAAGAAGTATCGCGTTGCAAACGATGCACATCAGTTCTGAAGCCGTTAAGCTCCAGGTAGTTTATATTCACTTCATTACCAAGCAGCTTGAACAGAGCTATATCCACACGCAATTCTTTTGCAAACAGCAAGGTGTCTTTTTGCTGATCTTCAAAATATACCCCTTTTAAAACAACTTGCTTTGGAAAAGCAATCGAAAGCCTATCTGCAGAGACTTTAGTTTTAATCTTGCCTTCGATATATGCAACGACTTTGTTTTTTGCAAAGTTCTGAACTGCAGGTATCTGTATTAAAATATAAACCAATATCAACAGGAATAAAATGACACTAATTATCCATGCAATTATTTTAATAAATTTTCTGAGAACCTTCAAAGTAAATATCGCTTATGATTTTTGGAATCTTTTATTTCTAAAAAGCAGATATGATGCCAACGTGGCAAAAACCCCGGTTAAATTGAAGGTATAGATTATAAATGAAAAAACCAGTACCAGGCTTTAGAAAATATAATGACCATGGACGTCATAATTAATAAAATTATATTGGCCACGAATGTGTGTGACAAATATTTTTTTTCTTTATTTTTCATAGTATTATCAGGATAGAATAATTGACAAGAATCAAATACTATGCCTTTCAGATCACTTGCGGTTTTTTATTTTTTTTTCAATACTGGATTAATACTGCATGCATTCCTCCCATCTGATTACATCCTTCCATAAAAAATCAAAAGTATAGCTGCATACTTTTGATTTTTTGCTTTGACCCCAGTTTTAATTAAGCATACTGGTTACGCTGTGCGTTGATTTTGTCGTGGGAATTTTTGAGCCATTTTTGTTCTTGGGCAATCATTTCACGCAGGTAAGCAGGAAACTCATCCGAATTTAATGCTTCAGTATAAGCATTTTGCGCAGCATCTTCGCCTCTCTGGGAATTAGCTAATACGGTATGCCTGCCGTAGCCTGTAATAGCTGCTTTCACATCCATCCATGCGCG
>JAHEZC010000369.1 GCA_023251275.1 Parafilimonas sp.
TACATGTTCTCATTCAGGCGGGCATACATTTCCGGTGTAAGCAGAGATTCAAAAACTCCTGGTTTGGAAAAACTGTTTTTGATAGCCAGATCACGCATTCTTTTAATGAAAGCGGCTATATAAATTCCTAAAATTTCACAGATTGCTGCTGTATCTGCATTTTTAATTTCTGCCGGTGTCGCCATCAGGTCGTAAGAAATAGTGTTTTCAAGAATAGCTCTTTTTCTGCGATCGAAAATAATTCCCCGGTCAGGGTATATGACTTTCCTGTAAATGGCATTATTCTCAGCCTGAATTTTATATTCTGATGAAAATATCTGCAGGTGCAGCAACTGCCCGATAATCACAAGAAAAACTGCAATAAATATTATTTTTATAATCCTGCTGCGGGATTGATTATAAACCGGCATATTTCAAGAATCACAAAATTTAAATGCTTCACAAAATTGATGATTGTAAGCCGATAACAACGGGTAATTAAGAAATTTTTTATTTGTAATTAAAGGAAACAGTATGTCACAGAAAATTATGCTTTGTTTGTTCTGTATTTCGCCTTCCTGTAAAACAACATTTCAGTTACAAAAATCAATAACAGGCTAACAGCCGTTGTTGCTGCAACTTTACCCATAAAAAAAAGTAAACCGCCTAACTGCATCCATTCAATAAAGACAAGAGATAAATGATGTACAAAAGTGAGCAGCACCACATACACACTGTAAGGCGCCCATCCCAGGCTTTTTATACTCGGCTCAGCATAACTTAATTCAGTGGTTTCCTGGGGTAACAGAATGTTGAGCAAAAAGGGCCGGATATAAGCAATTATCACGCAGGGAGCGGCATGCAGACCAGGAGGTCCTGTAAAATAATCCAGTGTGAGCCCGAAAATAAAACTCACAAGTAATAAGGCGCTCCGCGAAATATTGAAGGGGAGCCAGAGAATGAAAAGAAAATATAAACAGGGTTTAATGAACTGGTGCAAAGGCGGTACTTTATCAAGTATAAAAGCCTGCACAAGTATAAAAAAAATAAAACGGATAATATTTTTGAGAAAATTACTCATTGGTTTTTAGGTGTTTTCGTTTCAAGCTTTTTTTGTTCATTCCAAAGGAAATTTTCTACGATGTACGCATATTGTAAAGTGAAAAAATTGGTAGAAGATTTTACCTGGAGCGTAAAAAAATTGGTGGATGGATCAATACTCATAGCTGAAACAGTTCCTATCATAATTCCGGAAGGGAAATCGGATAAATTGCTTGTGAGCACGGAGTCGCCTTTATTTAATTGCGCACTTTTGGGTATCCCATGTAATTGGACATATTGGGGATCTTTTCCATCCCAATCGAGGATACCGGTATAGTTACCTTTTTTCAGCATAGCACTTACCCTGCTGTTTCTGTTCAACAAACTCATTACCCTGCTGTAATTATCACTTACCAAAATCACTCTTCCGACAATGCCATCTGGCCCAATTACTGCCATATCACTTTTTATTCCCTGATTACTGCCACGATATAATGTGATATAGTTGAATTCCTGCGATACAGAATTATTCACCACTTTGGCCGGAAGGAAATTGAATTTTCTTACCCGTCCAAGTGTATCTTTTGTTAAAGTATCAATTTTAATTATCCGGGCACTGTCAGGACTATCAAAACTGGATGCAAGCATATTGCGCAGCCTTGCATTTTCCTCTGCGAGCTGCCTGTTTGCATCTTTGAGCCTGAAATAATATTCTATATCATTGTATTGCCTGTCAACCCAGCCTGTAACTTCATTGGAGTTGTTGGCGAAAAAAGCTTCATAAGTCTGATTGAATTTAATCAGGATGGCAAAAGAAATTCCCAGCAGGATTAGGAATAAAAAGAAATTGAAATATCTCCCTATAAAAATAAAGATGTTACGCATAGAAAGTTACAAGGTTCAAGACACAAGGAACATTCTTCAACATATCTCCTTGTACTTTGTTTAACTTATCACCGCATTACAAACGGATAACGCTGATAATTTTTTAATGCAATGCCCGTACCCCTTACCACACTCTTCAAAGGGTCATCGGCAATGTGCACCGGGAGCTTTATTTTTTGGCTCAGACGCTTGTCGAGTCCGCGCAGTAAAGCCCCGCCGCCGGTTAAATATAATCCTCGCCTGTAAATATCTGCTGCGAGTTCAGGAGGAGTTGTTTCCAAGGCTTTCAGGATGGCTTCCTCGATCTTAAAGATAGATTTATCAAGCGCCTCGGCAACTTCCTGATAGCTTACCATTATCTGCTTGGGAATACCTGTAACCAAATCACGGCCATTGACGGGAATATCTTCCGGTGGGTTCTCAAGGTCTTTCATAGCAGCCCCGATTTGTATCTTAATCTGTTCCGATGTTCTTTCCCCAATCAATAAACTATGATAGCGCCTCAATGCTTCCATAATATCCGCAGTGAATTCATCACCGGCAATACGGATAGACTGGTCACAAACAATACCTGCCAGCGCTATCACTGTAATACCAGTTGTGCCACCGCCAATATCAATGATCATATTCCCAACCGGTTCTTCCACGTCAATACCGATGCCAAGGGCTGCTGCCATAGGCTCATGAAGCAGATATACTTCTTTCGCACCCGCCTGTTCTGCGCTGTCACGCACTGCACGTTTTTCTACTTCGGTGATGGAAGACGGAATGCAGATCATCATTCTCCAACTGGGGGGGAATAAGGGTTTTTTGGGATAGATCATTTTGATCATCTCCCTTATCATTAACTCCGCAGCATTGAAATCGGCAATTACTCCATCCTTCAGCGGGCGTACAGTGCGGATACTTTCGTGTGTTTTCTCATGCATCATCAAAGCACGCTTACCCACTGCAAGCACTTCTTTGGGATTATTCCGGTTAAGTGCAACTATGGAGGGTTCATTTACTACCACCTCATCGTTATGTATAATCAGCGTGTTGGCTGTACCAAGGTCTATCGCTATTTCCTGTGTAAAAAGATTAAAAAGTCCCATTATATCAAAGATTCCTTATTTATTATTAAATGCCTGCAAAATTCACGTAAATAAACTGAAATAACAAAGTGGAAAATATAGAATTTTTAAGCCCCGATGAATTATACAAAAAGTGAGTGAAAACAGGGAGCATTGCTGTTTTTCTTCTTTTTAAGAAGAATTGACTGAAACTCTTAGCCGGCCAAAGGTGTCTTTTCATGTCGCAGGTTACTTTTTGATCTTATGTTTTAAGGCGAAAATATATTTTTATCGCAGGCGATATAACGGCTTGTATATGAATAAAATTGCAAAGGCTTCATTTAACCTGTATTTAAAATGAACTTTTATAAATTGATTAAAAAAAACATTAGACTTTTGCAGGAGGTTGCTTATATTCATATTCTTAAATTTTCAGGGATGTCCAAAACACTGCTAACAATTGTTTTCACCTGTGTTGCCGTTTATTTGCTGCAGGCACAAACTTACCGTAATGAATGGATAGATTACAGTAAAACCTATTATAAATTTAAAGTTGGCCCTTTTGGCTACGATATTGTGAATGCCCCGATAAAAAAAGGGGTGGTAAGAATTAGCCAGCCGGATTTAGCTGCGGCAGGATTGGGTGCGGTTCCTGCGCAAAATTTTCAACTATGGCGTAATGGCGAAGAGGTATCCGTCTTCGTTTCGCAGCCGACCGGTATTCTTGGGCCGGATGGATACATTGAATTTTGGGGGGAGATCAATGATGGCAAACCGGATAACGATCTGTATCGCAATCCCGCAAACCAGTTATCCGATTACTGGAGCCTCGAAACTGATTCTTCGGTGTATTTCTTAACTAATAATCCTGCCGCAAATAATAAACGATTTACAAATGTTATCAATGATGTAACTGGTGCAACAA
>JAHEZC010000370.1 GCA_023251275.1 Parafilimonas sp.
TTCAGAAGTAAAGAGTTAAATCCGGAAGCCTGGGAAATGGGAACCTGTTTGGGGAAATTCTTTTCGAGATAATTAAAATAGCTAAAATCAACACCGATGCGGTTCTGTAAAAATCTAAATTCGGTTCCATACTCCTGCGAAATAGTTGTCTGGGGATGTATGTTTGGCGGAACAAGCGTGCCGGGAAGATTCAGCGATGACATGCCATTCCATCTTGTGCCTTGTGAGTAAAAAGGCAAAGTGCCGTAATAGTTGGTATATATATCGCCTGGATTGCCGTAAGGCACTATATCATCAGATGAAATATTTGCATAAGAGGCCCTGAGTTTGAGGTATGAGATGAAGGAAGGAAGATGTACTATTTCAGAACCAATTACACTTAAAGAAACCGATGGGTAGAAAAAAGAATTATACGGCTTTTGAAGTGTGGAGGTCCAGTCGTTGCGGCCCGTGACATTCACATAGACCATATTTTTATAACCGAGGTCTGCATAGCCAAACACACTGCTCACCTGTTTTTCTGCTAAACTATTAATTGATGTAGGTGTGCTTATGGAATTACCCAGGTTATAAAAAGCCGGTACATTTAATCCCCCTGCTGTATTTCCTTCAAGATATTTTGACTGGGTGAAACGTGTGCTTCCGCCTGCAGAAACTGTGGCGCTGAAATCTTTCAGAAATGTTTTTTTGTAAGTCAACAAAACATCAGACACAATCTGAAAGTTTCCTGTCTGGCTTTGGCTGTAGTTTCCAAAAGGCGCTGCACTTGTTCCGTAATTGATAAAACTATAAGGTGTTTTGGTGTCAGTATATACATTGCTGTTTGTAATGCCGCTTCTCACAAGGAACTGAAGATCTTTGCTGAAATCATACGTAGCATTCGCCTGTGCTACAACCACATCATTTGTATAGGCAGTCAAATATTCATTGGCAAGAAACCACGGATTATTATACCATGTATAATTATAATTAAACTGCTGTACATTTTTAACTCCGTAAGGAATAAAGTTGCCTGAGCCATCATATCTTCCGCCCGCCGGTTTCCAATAATCCCGCATATCATTAAGGTCCACATCCGGCCCCATCCATAAAAGAATATTGTAAAAATAATTGTACGGGCCATAACCTGTAGAAGGATAATTGGGCGTGTATTGCTTATTGTAAGAAATACTTCCTTCCACTCTCAGCCTGTCTGTAACTTTTAAGCTTCCTGCAAGATTTAACGTGGTTGAATTCAATTTTGTGTTGGGAATCTGGCCTTTCTGGTACACATGCGTCATAGAGAGCCGGTAATCACTTCTCTCAGTTTTTCCCGCAACGCTTATATTGTCAGAAGTTATTAATTCGTTGTTCAAAAAATTCTTGAGATTATTTTGTCCTCTTGTTATCCACGGTAATGGTTTATAATGGCTGTAATCTGTATAACCATTTTGAGTAAATTCATACCATGTGTCAGGATCAAAGGGACTGTTATACTGCGGGTATTCCTCATAACCGCTTTCAGTAGAAGAATTTTTTACATTAAGCTTTGGTCCCCAAACGTATCCGTAATCATCATACCACCCGCCGCCGCCTTTGCCATCAACAAAAGCATAATAGCCGTCCCAGCCCATCCCATATTGCGATTGTGTTTTAGGTATTGCTATGAATCCGGCCTGCATTTGCGTGGTGCTGTTAAAAGTAACTTCCATACCATTGGCTCCGCTTTTACCTTTTTTGGTAGTGATCATGATCGCCCCGTTAATGCCAAGGGAACCATACAAAGCTGAAGATGCTGTGCCT
The DNA here is from genome assembly GCA_023251275.1 of Parafilimonas sp. GTDB lineage: Bacteria > Bacteroidota > Bacteroidia > Chitinophagales > Chitinophagaceae > JAHEZC01. Next base: position 1,783 of record JAHEZC010000370.1, read on the forward strand.
TTCAGTACATTGATGCTTTCAATATCATTTGGGTTAATATTCCAGAAATCGGTCTGCGTTGGCACTCCGTCAATTACAACAAGCGTGGTAGATCCGCGGAGATAAATTTCAGGGTTTTCAAACAAAGTAGATTTAGTATAAATGTTTAAGCCTGCCACTTTGCCTACAAGATTGCTTGCTACATTTGGTTCAGGCGCTTTCTGTAAAGTTGTGCCTTTTACTTCCTGCACTGCGTATGCCACTTTACTTTTTTCCTTTTTTATTCCGAGGGAAGTAACAATTACGTCCTCAAGTTGATTGGCAGAAGCAGTAAGGCGAATTTCAAGAAACACTTCTCCAGACACAGGAACGGTTTTATCTGCGTATCCCACAGATCTTATTAAAAGCTCATCACCTTTTTTGGTGAGGATGGTGAAACCGCCTTCAATATCAGCAACAGTTACGGTAGATGTATTCACAACTGATATGGTGGCTGATACGACGGGTTTGTTTGTCGCCTCGTCAGTTACTCTTCCTTTTAACTGGAAGCTTTGGGCATAAACGGCGGATGCCCCAAAAAAAGTCATACATAAGAGGATGTATGCTCCTGCTTTTGATAGATAATTTCTTCTCATAAGTAAATTAATTAAGAATGAATCAAAACTCAATTTATCGTTTTATGGTTTTCCCGTAAAACCTTCTGTCAAATAACCGGAAACCGGGTACATTGTTCTTTTTTTTGAAGCATTAAAGTTTGATATGGCAACGCAAACTCCGGGTTATTAAAATACGCAACGCAATTGCTGGAGCCTTTTATCAAAACTAATGCATGAAATTCTGAGGATTTCTGCATGAAATTTTTGTCATGAATTGCAAGAGGAAAATTATCTGTAAAACTATAGTTAAGCTATAGGTCTGTATTCTTCCTTTTTAGCCTTCCTGCAATCGTATGATGAATAAATATTTTGTACAATTTTATCTTTCACTATTTATCCGTACTGCCAATAAACTGAGACACATCTTTTTTAAAAAGCGCTGCTTGCACAGGATTAATGTACATCATGTGCCCCGCTTCATAATATTTGAAAATAATATTTGATTTCAGCTTTTTGTCAAGGCCTAAATGATCGAATGTATATTCCGTAGCAAAGAAAGGAGTAGCCAAATCATAATAACCATTCAATACTAAAATTTTCAGCCCGGGATTATGGCTCATCGCCTCTGCAAGATCAACCCCGGTATTGGCCACCACTGGATCCCCGCTGCCTCCGTTTTTAGCATGCTTCCAGTCCCATTCAAAGCCTTCATGATCATAAGCCCATGTATGGTAAACATTCTTTTTATCTACTTTAAGTTCTCCATAATAATAATTCATAAAAGTTGCCGTGAATGCAGGTGTAATGGCAGAACTCTGCGGATCGAAAGACGAGTATTCACTCAGCAGATTTTGTGTGATGCCCGTGTATCTTGAATCCAACCTGCCCGTAGTAAGATGTTCCTCTCTCAATAATTCCTGTGTGAATTGCGGCTCATTCACCCGCAGGTTTGCTTTGCTCCAGTAATCTTTACTCAATCCTGTAAAAGCTGATAGTTTATTCAGCACATTCTCTTTTTCTGCATCAGTCAGCAGGTCGCCTTTCATTAATGCTGATGCATAATCACCCGCTGTGAATATTCTCACCTCCTTTAAGAACGACTCTAAGTCAGCCGGTTTATTCGCAATTTTATGATGATACCAGGCCGTAGCCCCATAAGTTGGCAGGTGCATGATATAAGAAATATCATCACCCTGCATAAAAGTAAGGGTTCGTATATCGAGCACAACTGAAATCAATATCACGCCATTTAAACCGATCCCCATATTTTCCTGAAGATAGTCTGCCACACCTGCAGAACGTGTAGTGCCATAACTTTCGCCCAGCAGATATTTTGGAGAATTCCACCGGTCATTTTCAGTCAAATATTTTTTGATAAACTGGCTTACTGATTTTATGTCCTGGTCAACACCCCAGAAATCTTTGTTCTTTGCTTTACCAACAGCATGGCTCAATCCCGTACCTACCGGATCAATCATTACTATGTCTGTTACATCGAGAATTGAATTGTTGTTGTCTTC
>JAHEZC010000371.1 GCA_023251275.1 Parafilimonas sp.
TCCAGTTCTTCAATGGTTTCTTCCAATAGCACAGACGTGGTATGTTTTACCTTTTCTGTACGCTCCAGTTTAAATGCAGTAATGGCAAATGCTTTATCAGCAGCTTTTGCTTCTTTTACTAAAGCGGCTTTTTCTTCTTCGTTCAGATGTTCTGCATGCTGAATGATGTTTAGAATATTCTGAAGATGTTCGTTCATTTTTATTTTTTCTTTTTTGCTGATTGAAAAGCAATCTGGTTATTTTTTTTCTTCTCCTGTTCTGCTAAATAGTTTTGAGAAGTAACTACCTTTTGCCCTGTTTTTATTTCTAATTCTTTTCTTGCATTGCCTGCAACAGTACCACCCTGTTTGGCTGCTTTTTTATTTTCGATAAATCCTTTGGGCTTTCTTGTCTTAACGATGGCTGTAGTGGATGCTTCGCCAGGCATGGAAAAAATTAATTCCAAATCTGTCATGTGGTCCCAGAGGTTTTGGTTCTTCAGTCCCTTCACCTTTTTATATTCAGCAGGAGCTAATCCAAATGTTGCTTTAGAAATTTCTGCGGTGAGTATAGCGTATTCCTTTTGTTGTTTTACGCCACTACTTTTCCATTCTTCTGTCAACTCTTCCCTGATAGCGATGCTGCGCATCCGCTTTTCAATCCAATCATCAGGATAACCTTTTAGTTTGTATAATTCCTTTGTTCTTTGTGCTGCGAGTTCAGGGTTTTCAATTTCATCTAACCTGTCGCTGCCCACTTCTGCAAGCCACAGCTTAAATGGTTCTGCTTTGGGAGATGGGATGGATTGGACGATACGTAAAAGGCCTTTTGTATTTGCTGCCTGAACCTTACGTCTCTTGTTATCGGCAGCTTCCATCTCAACCAGGGTACAAATTGTACCCCAGTTGTTTTTTAATTGTTCATCACGGCTTAACATTCGCTTTATATATTGCTTTACGTCATTACTGTCTGTAAGAACTTCTACGACATCCTGTACAGAAAAATACCATTTCTGTTCTGCTTCATTCCAAACAGAGCGGATTTGTTTTGATTCAAATAATTTTATATTGCTCATGAAATTTTATTTAATCCTTTCGTTTGTTGATTTTGCCGTAGTTATAGTTTGGTATCGGCTACATCGGTCATACGCATTTTACCATCGCCTGCTTTCATTTTCAAACCGTGACCGTTTGTCACGGTTTCATTGCCCTCCTTTTTTAACCGCTCTTTTAATTTTCTCCAATAGGCTAAAGGGTCAACGCTTTGAGTTAAAATAGAAATTACATCAGTAATAGAGAAATACCATTTCTGTTCTTTCTCATCCCAGTGAATTTGCACTTTCTGCTGTTCAAATAATTTTATTTCGTTAACCATAAAAATATTTTTTCAATGAGTGAAGCATTACACAATCTAACGTTTACCTAAGCTGCATATAAAATATATTATCAACCATGAGGACACAAGTATGCACAAAATTTTGTGAACAGGTTGTGACTTTGTAGTTTTATTTGTTCACTAGAATTGTTACAGTGCAAGTGACACTACAAAAGCCTAATAGCAGTACCATAGCTCAGTTCATAAAAAATCATTTCTCTTTCAATACAACAGTGCATGCAGTAAACCCATGCATTTCTAAATTTCCCTTTGTAGCACGTGCCAGTTCTGCATTGGAAAACATGCCTGCTATCGGTACATTCCATACTTCCTGTATTCCATTTATTTCTTCACTGATCAAAGGGCCGAGCGAAAGAAGCCTGCCTGCACAATTAAACAAGATCAATGCATCGGCTTCAGGTATTTCATTTGCTTTCAGTTCTTCGCAGCCTTTAATTACTTTTTCAATCACATCAAAATCGGGGGGCAATGAAAAACGTACTTTGGAACCTTGCGGCACGTGGCCACTGCAATAAATTGAATGATCGTTCCAGTCAACCACCAAACCGGCACGCATTACAGGGTCGCCGTTTTCACGCTGCAATTGCATGGTGAGTGTGATGCAATGTTCCAGGGCAAAATTTTCCGGTGTCACATTTTCCAGGCCGCCATATTTTATAGTGAGGTCCAATACCGGCGTATCATCAATGGTGTAAACATGATTGCCTTCACTTTTTGTAACTGTTTTTACTGTCCCTACGGGCTTCCAGCCAAAGGTTGCCCTGCCTTTCATATTGATCTTATCTTCATCAAGTACGACCACTACGATGCCGTTGTTGGTTGATTTTTTATTGGTCAATACAAAATTCTCTTTGAATGCGAAATCATCACCAGCCATTCCGCCGTTAATATTTACTTCTTTGCCAAGAATATCTTCAAAGCCATGCAATAATGCTTCTGCATCAGTGTTAAGATTGCTGCCGGCGATCAGAAAACACGGATGCGCAAATTTTTCCAATGCTTTTTTAGCAATGAATTGTGTTATTTGCCTGAAATTTTTGTCCGGAAATTCTTCAAACAAAATGGTGAAGTATGCCGGATTGATATCAAGCAGCAGTATGGCGATTTCTCCCGCACTTACTCCTTCTCCTGTAAACTCTCCATTGGTAGTAGCGCCGTAAATGGCGATGCCTGCATCATCCAGTATTTTACAAACAGCAACACGGTCCTGTTTGACAGATAAAAACACGACAGCCAGTGTGGGTTTAAAACCATCACCCATGTTTTGCTGTAATGCTGATTGAATTTCGGAAGGAGAAGTTCCGCAAATTGATTTTGCCTTCATACGAGTTTACGGCGTTTTCCTGGAACAGGTTAGGTATGTGTTCTTAATTTATTTTTGACGACGACAATATAATTATTTTTTTCTACAGGCAACTGTATTATAAATGTTGAACCTTCTCCATCTTTTGTCTCCAATTTTATTTCACCGCCATGCAATTGTCTGAACCACGATTTTGACCTGATTTTCCTCCTGCCCGACTGAAATCGTTCAGGCAGGGATTACCCTGATTTGAAAATCTATTCATTTATTTCAGAGCCTTTTTTAAATTTTATGTACATATTTCTTATCTTCTTTGTGAACGTTGTGGTTCGCAAATAAATCAATTTTAAACAGATTCTAAGGAGCATCAGATAAATCAGGTAAATCACCGTTCAGACAACTGGCAACTGAATTACAAACTCACTTTCTTCACCTTCTCTCGTCTCCACTTTTATTTCTCCTCCATGCGCTTTGTTGATATAATAGCTTGCCTGAATCACAGATTTGCACGGATTTATAAATTTCACTGATTTCATTTAAAGAACAAGGCCCTTAAATGTCAGGTTTTTACTTCCGAAATTGATTAACAAAGCTCCAGCTTAGGGAATTTATTCTTTCAAAAATACAATTATGGCCTGCAATTATCTGCACTATATTCTGTATTTGCATGTATATGCAATTCATACCTGCATGAGTTATGCACTCATCCTGTGAAATTGAAAAAAAATCTGACGCGCCTGTAAAAAATTTTCTTTCCGCACATCTATCGCTTATCTTAGCAGCATGGTCATCAATCTCAGCAAAGAGCATAGCCTTATCAGTAATTGGGTAAGTGAACTTCGTAATATTAACATACAGGCAGACAGGATGCGCTTTCGTCGTAACCTTGAACGCATTGGTGAAGCGATAGCGTATGAATTAAGTAAAGAACTCCCCTTTAAAGAAACAGAGGTGCAAACACCGCTTGGCATTCATACTTCCAAAGTGCTGGCTGAGCAACCTGTGTTAATGACAATTCTGCGTGCAGGGCTTCCTTTACATAATGGCATGCTCAGCTTTTTTGATAAAGCGGATAATGCTTTTGCGTCCGCTTACCGCAAGCATCATCGTGACGGCAGTTTTGAGATAAGCCTCGAGTATATCAGTTGCCCCTCCCTGGAAAACCGTATTTTGGTACTCTGCGATCCTATGCTTGCAAC
>JAHEZC010000372.1 GCA_023251275.1 Parafilimonas sp.
AGGAACAATCAGTTGCAACGGCGGTACCACAACACTGAATGCAGTTCCGGATGGCGGCACAGGACCTTACCAGTATAAGCTGAACGATGGTGAGTACCAGGGATCAAGCAGCTTTGAAGTTGGTGCAGGCACTTATACTGTGTATGTGAAGGATGACAATGGATGCGAAGGAACCAGCAATACGGTCATTGTAGGCGAACCGCTTGCTATGAGCTTCATTGAAACTTTGCATAAGAATGTTACCTGCAATGGAAAGCATAAAGGTCAGGTGAAAGTAGCCGCAAGCGGCGGTGTCGCACCTTACCAATATACCATAGATAGTGATCCCACAAATCATCCTAATGGTAATTTTGGAAATCTTTATGCAGGCACATATAACTTTACAGTAACCGGTTCCAATGGGTGCAAGGCCTATTTAACTGGTATTGTGGTAACACAGCCTGATCCGCTGAGCATTGATCTTGATGTAATTATTAAAAATTCCTGCTATGGTGCTTCTGATGGTTCTATAACGGCAAATGGTACCGGCGGCACAGAGCCATACTTGTATAGCCTCTCTGGGGCGCAGGGTACTTATAAGCCAGGCAATAAATTCAGCAATCTTGCTCCCGGCAGTTATACGGTTTATATAAAAGATGCCAATAAATGCAATGCCACATTGTCAAATGTAGTGGTAGGAGAAAATCCGCAGTTAGGCGGTAATACAGTAGTGAAGAGTGCCTGCTATCTTCAGTCTGATGGTTCTATTACAGTCACCGGAAGTGACGGCACGCCTCCTTACAAGTATAGCCTGACCGGGATTGCGGGCAGCTATCAGAATAGTGGTAAGTTCAGCGGCCTTGCTGGAAACACTTATACAGTGTATGTAAAAGATGCGTACGGCTGCGTGATTACATTGACCGGTGTGATAGTATCTGAATATCCGGAATTAACAGGCAGCATTACTGAACAAACCGCGTCAGCATGTCTTGGCAGTACAGGCACAGTAAAGGTTGCCGGCAACGGAGGCGCAGGAACGTATAAGTATAGCTTAACCGGTAATGCGGGTGATTACAAGGTGAATGGTAAATTTACCGGGCTTGCAGCAGGTCTTTACAATGTGTATGTAAAAGATGCCAATGGATGCGTGATAACTGTTCCTGTTACTATTACTGATAATTGCAGCTTTGCCGGAACTGACGGCAAGTCAGGCGGTGGCGCTTACTTCCTTGATGCCAAAGTATTACCCAATCCTACTGAAACTGAGTTTAACCTGATACTGAAAGGTAACAGCAGGGATGTGGTAGAGATAAGGGTGTTGGATATGTATGGTAAGACAGTTCACCGGGCAAGGGGCGCAGTGAACGGCAGCTACAGGTTTGGAAGTAATTTGGCAGCAGGTGTGTACGTGGTACAGATATTACAGGGTGATCACAGTAAGACGATCAAAGTCGTGAAAGGATAATAGTATAGAAGATAACCTGTTATTAAAGCCTGCGGGGTGAATATCCCGCAGGCTTTTTTTGGTGTGTATGATAACATCCCGGCAGACATGATCGTATTCTGCCGGAGCCGTTATTCCCACGAAAGCCGAAATTTCCTGATGGGTGTGGCCGATGTATATTGATGAGATGCCTTTTCCTGTCTGCACAGTAATGACGATTCTAATGTGTGATGGTTAATGATGAGATGCCCGTTGCATGTACATGACGGTTGCTTGGAAAATTACAGATAACTAACTCATACAAGTACACGTTTTCGCCGGAATAAAGGCGAATCCATTACGAATCAAACTGTAATAATTTCCAGCGATTGGAGAATATCCTGCTTAAATTAGTTGATGGATTTAATTTGCCCGTCTAACTTTTTAATATAGTAAATTTTTTTATTCTCTATGTAATCAGGAATATAGGAAGATGGATGCAGTATCACAGGCTGAAAATTGAAATCATTGAAAATCTTAAAAGAGTTGTCGGAAATGTTGTTAATGAAATTAGCCTGATGCGTCATCAGCAGCTTACTGAAGCGATACATCGATTCAAATCCTTTAAATACCATATCACTTGCCCGCCCATTGAATTTTGATTTATAAGCGGCAGCAAGACTGATGACAGTTTTATCTGAATTGCTGAAATTATAAGGAGTTGAAAAAACTATTTCTACATTTTTACATTCTTCGCCTGATAATTCTTTTATGCCATCCCAGGTTGGCATGCCGACTGCAACAGATCTGTAAGAGGGTGCGGCGCTTAATATTTTTACCAGGTTCAACCCGAAATTCTCATTCAGGCTGCCACAGATAATAATGTTTTGTTTAGTACTGTCCATAAAAGGCAGGAGGCTGTAAGCATTGAAGTTGTCAGAAAACTGCAGTGTCTGGTATTTCAGCGGATATGTTTTTTTTGCGGCGCTGTCAAATTCGGTTTGAATTTTTTCTTCAACTGCCCCCTTTTTTGTTATAAATAATACCTTTCCAACCGGGTAATTTCTTTGCACATAATTGTACAAGCCATTAATGTGTGTTTTGAGAGTTGAATTGATCATCACAAAAAATGGGTTGGCACTGATAAAGGCATCGTTAGGATATGTGGCAGATACAAGCGGGATGTTACTATTAAATGCAAAATCGGCAACAGCCTTTTGTTCGACTATATTCGTGAAGGAGGCAATGATCAGCGCGAAATTTTCTTTTTGCATTTCATGGATAAGCATTTCACTGGTTTGAAAACTTTTTTTTGTATCATACACCCAGACTTCTATACCGGCTTTTTCTTTTTCCAATGAATCAACAGCCATCATTATCCCATTATAAAAATCAAGACCCTGCAGGAAATATTTTGGGATGTTGATATTTCCGAGTTTGTAAGCATTGTCTTTGTTAAAGGCCGAGTCTATATATAGCGGGGCAAGCACTGCAATTTTCAGGCTTGATACAGAATTCAACTGGGCATAATTTTTCTGCGCAAACAAAAAAAGCAAGACAGTAAGTAGCACAAGATTTTTTGGCCGGAGACTCATGAGAAAACCATTGATACTCCGAAAATACAAAATTTGAAGTCTATTCCCATTCAATAGTTGCAGGAGGTTTACTGCTGATATCATAAACTACGCGGTTAATGCCTTTCACCCGGTTGATTATTTCCCCGGAAATATGCGCAAGGAATTCATAAGGCAAATGTGCCCAGTCTGCGGTCATTCCATCTACTGACGTTACAGCCCGTAAAGCAACTGTGTATTCATACGTTCTTTCATCACCCATTACGCCGACACTTTTTACCGGCAGCAGGATAGCGCCTGCCTGCCATACTGATGAGTAAAGATTGAATTCCTTTAAGCCTTGTATATAAATATCGTCAGCATCCTGCAGCAGTTTTACTTTTTCTTCTGTTATTTCACCCAAAATGCGTATTGCGAGACCCGGGCCCGGGAAAGGATGGCGAAGAATCATTTCAGAAGGGATGCCAAGTTCTGATCCCGCTTTTCTTACTTCATCCTTAAATAAAAAGCGCAGGGGTTCCACCAATTCAAGATGCATAATTTCAGGCAGGCCACCTACATTGTGATGAGATTTGATGGTGACAGAAGGACCGTGTACACTTATGCTTTCGATCACATCAGGATAAATGGTCCCCTGTCCCAGAAAACTTATGCCTTTAATTTTTTCTGCCTCTTCATGGAAAATATCAATGAAGAGTTTGCCGATAATTTTTCTTTTTTCTTCGGGATCCGATTTCCCTTTCAGTTCAGCATAGAATAATTTTTTGGCGTCAATACCCTTTACATTCAGCCCGAGTTTTTTGTAGGTATGGAGCACCTGCTCAAATTCATTCTTTCGTAAAACGCCATTGTCCACAAATATTCCGTGAAGGCGGTATCCAATGCCTTTGCTGATAAGCG
>JAHEZC010000373.1 GCA_023251275.1 Parafilimonas sp.
GCAGCAATACCGAGACGGGTTCCGTTATTGTTCTCAAAAAGTTTGTCTCCTGATGTTAATGTGTTGATGATATTCAGCAAAAGATAACCGGCGCCGCCTATCTGAAAAATCCTTCCGTTCCGTATATACTCAACCGATTGCTCAGGGCGGGGAAATGCATATAACCTGCTCACCGGGACTTTAAAAGAATTCTTCCAGGCTGTATCTACAAAAGGCATTCCCCATGAATTTATTCCGTGCCGTTGCTCAAAGGGATCGAGGTATAACGTGTCATTCGCTATTTTTTTAATATAGGCATCTATCCATTGTTTGGAATCAAGTTGAAAACTGATATAGGAGCCCGGAAAAAATCTTGCAATGGTTTTATTATGCTTTTTCAGCACAAGGAAATCAGACTGGGCTTGTGCAAGTGTGGCAGACATTATGAAAATAGAGAGCAGTATTATTTTCAGCATTAGAAAGCTTGTAGTGTTAGTATGGAAAGGATTATCAGTTGTTTCAAAAATTTATTTGCTAAAAGTAAAAGATGGGAAATTAACAATGGCTCTTTTGGCGGAATATCTTTCCATAGAAATGTTAATTCAAAAAATAAATAATACCGGGGTTAAATTCTGTACTGCAATCCTGTCCACTTTGCTCCATTTTATGTTATGTTTGTTCCAAACAAAATATTTATGGCGTACCATCCGATTGATACCATTATAGACTTCCTGGAGCCTTTAAGTATATATGAATTAACCGGTGCGGATGGCTCTAAAGAAACACAGATTGGCCGGTATATTGACATTCATGAAAATTTTTTCCCAGATGTGCTGAAGGCAGATATTGTGCTGGTAGGATGTGGTGAAACAAGAGGTTCAGGCAAAGAACTTTCAGACATAACCGCACCCGATGTAATACGTAAAGAATTTTACAGCCTGTATCAATGGCATAAGGAAGTAACCATTGCCGATGCAGGAAATATAAAAACCGGCGCTACTTTTTACGATACTTATGCCGCCTTGCGAACCGTTGTTTCCGAATTGCTGCAGCACAACAGGCGGGTCGTCATACTTGGAGGGTCACATGACATAACACTGGCCCAATACGATGCTTATGCATCCCTGAATAAAATAATTGAAGCCGTGTGTGTGGATGCCCGTATTGACCTGAATATGGACAGCAGTTTACCGGCGGATAATTTTTTGATGGCGATGCTTACAGGCGAGCCGAACTTTACAAGGCATTATAATCATATCGGTTTCCAGAGCTATCTCGTACACCCGAAAATGCTTGAAATAATTGATAAGCTCCGGTTCGACTGCTATCGTGTGGGAAAAGTGAAAGAGATCATTGAGGAAATGGAGCCCGTGATCCGCAATGCTGAACTATTCAGTTTTGATATCAGCGCCATTCAACACAGCAATGCCCCCGCAAATTATATTACACCAAACGGCTTCACGGGTGAAGAGGCATGTATGCTGATGCAATATGCGGGAATGAGCCCGAATGCAGGCACAATCGGCATTTATGGATATATACCTGAGCAGGACGTGCAAAACCTGACGGCAAAACAGATCAGCCACATGCTCTGGTATTTAATGGATGGCGTATGGAAAGGCAAGCAGGAAGCGGCTTTGGGTGATACAGAAAATTTCAGCGAATACAAACTGGCGTTTGCGGAGGTGGAAACGATCTTTCTGCAAAGCAAAAAAACAGGCAGATGGTGGATGCAGTTGCCCGATGGAAAATATATTGCCTGTAGTCACCGGGATTATATTACAGCCTCACAAAATGAAATTCCCGAAAGATGGATGAGAGCGATGGAGCGAAGCTGAATACCCCTAACGCCTAAAGGCGAGTCATGAATTTTGATGAAATTATTTTCTTACATATTATTCACTGCATGCATGCTGCAATCCACAGCCTGCAGCATCCAAAAACAGGCAGCAAAAGAAGCGCAAAAAGATATATTAGATGATGCAGGTCTTTCAACTGCACATATCGGTATCGGCGTGGATATAAATGAAACCGAGGCTGCGAAATATCCTATCACAACCAAATCAAACTGGCAGGTTCGCAAAAATGATGGGACGATCATAAAACCATAAGCACTGAAAACAATTTCAATTTTAAAAAAATTATATGACCATCTGTATATATTCATTTGGTGAACTTTGGGCAGTATTTTTTCTTCGTGCACTTTGTGTTCCGGATTTTTTGCACCACAATAATTTTCATTAATTGAATTAAAAGAATTAGTATGCGATTATTATTTGTAGCATTGACCACAATAACATTTGTTGGAATATCTGCATTTGCAGTAACACACCGGGAAAATGGAAGCGGTAATATTTCCTTATCCAACGAAGACAGCCTTGAAGCCGACAGGATGAAATACATGAATGAGGTAATGGCCTCTATAAAAGGCAGGGAAAAGATGCAGGCAGATTCGGTGTTTAAAAATTTAAAAGTTATAAAAGGAGAAAGCAGCGTTTCTGCTGAGCATCTTCTGTGGATGATGAACTGGGGCTGGAGTGCTGAATTGGGAGTGAGTTGTTCTTATTGCCATGTAATTGGCAAATGGGAATCTGATTCATTAGGAACAAAAGACATTGCAAGAGGTATGTGGAATATGAGGGTAAAAATTAATAAAGAAATTCTTCCCGGTATTACGGGTATGAATTATGATAAAAACCCTGCAGTATCTTGTATTACCTGTCACAGGGGAAGCCCCATTCCAACCGCAAAATAATTAGCCAACAAATTTCAGGTTATCACAACTGTATCACTTACTGTCTTTCAATAATTCCTTCACAGATGCTTCTATCTGCTGATCTTCGCCGCCCACAGATGCCGCCGGCTGATTGCGCACTTTTATATCGGGTTCCAATTGTGTGTTTTCACAAAACTGTCCGTCCGGCATTCTCCACCCACCCTGTGGTATGCCGAACACCAATGTTGGATCTATTTGATTCTCCCACCAAACAAATGTACCTGTACCGGGAACCGGCATGCCTAATGTCTTGCCCACATTTTTTAGTTTGTATGCAACAGGAAATAAATGTGCATCAGAATAATTGCATTCACCCATCAATACAATGGATGGCTTTATCCATTTGTCATAAGGTTCATAACCCACCGTCTGACCATGAGGTATTATATCAAAATATTTTTTACCGTTGAGGAAATCGGAAAGCTGATCGTGCAGGTTACCGCCCCCGTTAAACCGCGTATCCACTATAAGCGCCTGTTTGTCTATATTTTTACCAAGCACATCTTCAATGACTGTGCGGTAGCTGTCATCATCCATACCTCTTACATGCACATAGCCAATTTTATTCCCGCTTAACGAATCCACTTCTTTCCTGCGGTTATTCACCCAACGTTTGTATAAGAGTTCAAACTCTTCGCCCAGTGAAACAGGCTTTACCGTTTCTTCCCATCTCGTATTGGTTGCCGGATTATACACAGAAAGCAAGGTGAGTTTTTTTGTTTTACGGTTGAGATATTTATAATGATCAACACTGTCTGTGATCGGATCGCCGTCAATCTTCTCTATAATGCACCCGGCTTTTATTTTTGATGTTGCTTTATCGAGAGGTCCATCATCTATTACCTCAAGGATCTTTAGACCATTGCCTTTATAATCATAATCATAAAAAATACCAAGCGCTGCAGTTTCATCTGAATTCGGGATGCGACGGCCATAATAGCACCCCGTATGCGATGCATTGAATTCACCTAACATCTCACTCACCATTTCAGCAAAATCATAGTTGTTATTTATATAGGGCAAAAACTTTTTATATTCATTGTAGTAATAATTCCAGTCAACATTATTAAGGTTTTCGAATAAAAATTTTTCTTTTATCTGCCGCCATATATGATCAAAA
>JAHEZC010000010.1 GCA_023251275.1 Parafilimonas sp.
GTTGATCTTTAAAATATTTTAACTCCGATAAATCTGTATCATTTAAAGAATACTTTAAATAATTTTCTTTCAATGATGGCATAGAATAATTGGCATGTACAAAACTGAGTTTATTATTCTCAAATGTAAATGAGGAGAGTAGTTTAATATGACCTGACTTAAATAATTTTATTTTTTTCATCAATTCCTTTACCTTATCGTCTACAAAGTTTTTTGTTATTTTTTTCGCCTTATCGTCTTCAATGTCAATGTCACTGAGAAAAATAACATATTTATTTTCCAGAATTTCATTCTTGTTGAAATAAGCCAAATTCTGCAGGTCTTTCCCAAGGAATACGGGAAATTCAAAATCATAGCGTATTTCATCAAGGTTTTCTCTTGAAGGAAGTAAATCTCCAAATTTTTTCACAAACTCATTCAATTCATATTTTATAAATTTAAAACCACTATCAAATATGTAATCGTTTAGTTTGATAATAGATTCATCTAAACTTTCAAAATAATATAATAACTCTTCTGCCATAATATTAAATTAAACAGTTATTTCTTTCCTCCATCTCCTTTTGAGATCCAACGGGATTCGTCGCTTATCAGTCTTGTTCACTATTCAGCATTTTTTATTTCACGCGAAGACGCCAAAACGCAAAGCTGAAATAAAAACATTTCTTTGCGTCTCTGCGCCTTTGCGTGGGACTATACTTCAAACTTTTCAAATCCATCTTGCAAAAAAATATTTTTCGACAAAGCAAACTCATTCACTTTCTCCACAAAACTAAAATCAGCCTCATCCTCTTATCCTTCTCCTGCTGAGAAGGAAGGTACTACATTACAAAACGAAACTTTATATCTGCCACATCAGCAGTTGAATTCTTCATAATCATTATTCAGATTGATGTGTTTGGTCTCAGCATATCCTTTCACCCTGTTTACAAAACTAAAATCCCCGATAATGTTTTTTATCTTGTTGATATCTTCTGAAAAAATCCTGTCTTCTTCTGCAAAGGATACCGTCTCTCTTACATAATCATGTGCAAACTCAAGTATCTCACTGCTTTTGAGCGGACGACGAAATTCTATTGCCTGGCAAGCACTCATTAATTCAATGGCAAAAATGTATTCAAGATTATCCAGCACTTTGTACAATTTTCTCCCGCTTATACTTCCCATGCTCACATGATCTTCCTGCCCAAGTGATGTAGGAATACTGTCTGCGCTCGCAGGAAAACAAAGTGTTTTATTTTCTGTCACCAATGCAGCAGTTGTGTATTGAGGTATCATAAAGCCGCTATTCAGTCCTACATCCTTCATCAGCAACATCGGCAATCCCCATTTGCCTTCCAGCAACAAATAACAACGGCGGTCTGAAATGTTTCCAATCTCTGCTGCGGCAAAGCAGGCATAATCCAATGGTAATGCCAATGGCTGCCCGTGAAAATTTCCGCCACTGATGGTATCTTCCGCACTTAGTATGACAGGGTTGTCTGTTACCGAATTCAATTCTATTTCCGTCAGTTCCTTCAGGTGCAGCCATGCATTACGACTTGCGCCATGCACCTGCGGCATGCAACGAAGCGAATATGGATCCTGCACCCTTCCGCAATCCACATGACTTTGCATAATAGCAGAATTATGCAGCATTAATCTCAATCTTTGTGCAACTAATTTATTACCGTTATATGGCCTTAAATTATGCAGGCGTTCATCAAAGGGCGCTTTTGTGCCTGTTAATGACTCAAGACTCATCGCACCGATAATGTCTGCTGCTTCCAGGCAGTTATGCATTCTTTGTACGGCCTTCACCGCGTACGATAAAATAAATTGCGTACCGTTGATGAGGGCAAGGCCCTCTTTGGGACCTAACTGAACAGGTGGTTTATGAAATTTCTGCAGCACCTCTTGTGTCTTGTGTTTTGTACCCTTATAATACACTTCGCCCAATCCAATCAAAGGAAGAAATAAATGTGCAAGAGGAGCAAGATCACCTGAAGCACCGACAGAACCTTTTTCGGGCACAACAGGAATTATATCATTTTCTATATGCCATAAAATTCTTTCAAGGGTTTGCAACTGCACCCCACTGAAACCCTGTGCCAGCGCATGCACCTTGGTGATAAGCATGATCTTTGCTATTTCCGCTGGAATAGCATCACCGACACCAACGCTATGACTTTGCAGAATTTTATGTTGCAGTGTAGCTGTATCTTCTTCAGATATTTTTGTGTTGGCAAGAATACCAAAGCCCGTGTTAATCCCATACACCGTTTTATTGTTTGTCAATCTGGTGTACACATTCCTGGCTCAACTTTATTTTCTGAACAGCCTCATCATTCAATATACCTTTACATTGACCCGAGGCAAGCAGGATAGTTTTTCCAACGGTTAATTGTTCGATACCATATTGAAAGACATTGTTCATTACATATAACCCCGGTTAAGCGGATGGAAGAATTTATTTTTTTTCGGCCAACTGATTTCGTTACATGCCTGAATGAAGTGAGGGCATGCCGTTGTTACAATTCACAAGGCCGTAAAAGTTTATTTTATTTCAGCTTCATGTCTTCAATGATTCCTTTTATTCTTGCTTCAAGCAATGCATGCGTGGAATCATATTCTTCTTTACTGTTTAGTATTGTATGTACACTGAAATAAAATTTTATTTTAGGCTCTGTGCCGCTGGGTCTTGCAGAAATTTTGCTGCCGTCCCCGAGGATAAATTGCAACACGTTGCTTCGGGGTAAAGTAATATCCCGGCTTTCGCCTGTCTGTAAATTTTTCTCTACCTGCAATTGATAATCAAGCAACTGAACTACGGGTGAACCATTGATTGTTTTTGGCGGATCATTGCGATAGCTCTGCATCATTTCAGTAATTTCCTCCTGTCCTCTCATTCCTTTCTTGGTAATGCTGATGAGATGTTCGAGATAGAAGCCGTATTCTATATAAAGGTCAATCAGTTTATCGTACAAAGCCTTGTTATTATTTTTTTCATAGGCGGCCATTTCACAAAGAAATGCAACTGCCGATATTGCGTCTTTATCACGCACCTTATCTCCTACCATCATGCCGAAACTTTCTTCGCCGCCGATCACATAGTTTTCTTTGCCTTCTTTTTCTTTAATGAGTTCAGCTATCCATTTAAATCCTGTAAGCACATCATAACAGGCTACGTTATTTTTCTTAGCCACTTCATTGATCATATCGGTGGTAACAATCGTTTTTACCACCATATCATTGGATTGTGCAATGCCTTTTGTTTTGCGTGCCTCTATCATGTAAGTAAATGCAAGCACTGCTGTCTGGTTGCCATTCATCAAAACCCAGTTTCCCTGATGATTTTTGATAGCAATACCAACACGGTCTGCATCAGGATCAGTTCCTAAAAGAATATCAGCCTCCATTTCTTTTGCTTTTTTTAAGCCAATGCTCATCGCTTCGCTCTCTTCAGGATTTGGATATACTACCGTAGGGAAATTTCCATCAGGTGTTGCCTGTTCTTCCACAATCGTAACATTCGTAAACCCAAATGCTTTCAGCACATCAGGCACAAGCGTTATCCCTGTGCCGTGTATCGGTGTAAACACAATTTTGAGGTCATGTTGTTTTGCGATTACATCAGGATTTACGCTCAGGCTTTTTACCATACTGATATATTCCGCATCCATCTCTTTTCCAATAATTGTAATGTTGTCTTCACCTCCTTCAAATTTTACTTCATCCACTCCCGTAATAGCATCCACTTCCTTTATTACATTTTTATCATGCGGCGGTACTAACTGCCCGCCATCATCTCCATAAGCTTTATAACCATTATATTCTTTAGGGTTATGCGAAGCCGTGCAAACCACACCTCCCTGGCATTGTAATGTGCGGATGGCAAAACTCAGTTCCGGCGTAGGCCGGAGCGATTCAAACAAAAAAACTTTTATGCCATTGGCCGCAAAAATGTTTGCAGTTGTTTCAGCAAAAAAGCGGCTGTTATTACGGTTGTCGTGAGCGACAGCCACTTTTATTTCAGTATTCCCATAAATTTTTTTCAGGTAATTGGCAAAGCCCTGTGTCGCCATACCGATAGTGTATTTATTCACTTTATTCGTACCCACGCCCATTAAACCCCGCATACCTCCTGTTCCAAACTCGAGGTTTCGGTAAAACGCTTCAGTTAATTCATCGGGGCTTTCTTTTTGAAGGCGGAGTATCTCATCTTTGGCAGCCTTATCGTAGTTACCAGCGAGCCAGGCATTTACTTTTGTTTGAATGGCAGCATCCATGTTAAAAATTTTGAATGGCAATTTTAAGAATATTTAACGATTTTAGCATAAATCAAATTATAAGCTACAATTTATTTAGGTAGGTTTGAAATAATGAAGAAAATTTTTTGTCTTATTGCAGCGTGGAATTTCTGCACAGTATGGGGCCAGGATTCATCAGCAATCACCATCAATCAACCACTTGATTCAGGCATAAGCTCAGAAAAAGTTATAGATACCGGCTCTGCAGTGTTATCAAATCCGGGTAAGCCGGAGAAAAAAAGAGTAATTATTGTTGCAGCAGGCAATGCCGCTTTTTTTACCGGCAGCATGATAGCGTTGTACAATACATGGTATAGTGCTTACCCGCAAACAAATTTTCATTTTTTTGATGATAACGGAGAATGGCTGCAGGTTGATAAAATAGGCCATGCATTCACCGCCTATTCCATCAGCCGGGTAAATATGGAAACGATAAAGTGGGCAGGTCTTAAACGTAAACATTATATATGGTATGGCGGTTTAAGCGGAGCAGCTTACCAAACGATGATTGAAACATTTGATGGTTTTTCTTCTCACTGGGGCTGGAGCTGGGGAGATTTCGGCGCAAATATTTTTGGCAGCAGCTTATTAGTCAGCCAACAATTGATCTGGGACGAACAGCGGATCACGATGAAGTTTTCCTTTCATTCAAAAGATTATGGTACAGAACAACTGAATGGCCGCGCAGACGATATCTATGGCAATAAGTTGCTGGAAAGAATGCTGAAAGATTATAACGGGCAAGCCTACTGGCTGAGCGGAAACCTGAAATCTTTTTTTAAAAAATCTAACCTGCCCCCGTGGTTAAATATTGCTTTTGGTTACGGCGCTGATGATATGTTTGGCGCATTGTATAATAACTGGACAGATGAAAATGGTGTGTATATAGTGCACGATACTGACAGGCCACGATACAGGCAATTTTATCTTGCTCCCGATATTGATCTCACGAAAATCAAAACAAAAAGCAAATTTTTGAGAACAACATTCTCGCTTCTGAATTCTTTTAAATTCCCGGCGCCTGCCATTGAGTTCTCTCAGGGTAAAATAAAAGGACACTGGATATATTTCTGATTATTTCGGAATTACTCAATATATGCCCCTGTTATCTTCCCATCCTGCACTTCTACTTTAATAAAATCCCCGGAAGTAGTGGCAATGGATAAGCCTGTATAATCCGGCTTTACGGGGAAATATTTATGCATTCTTTCAACCAGCACGAGTGTCTGGATTCTTTTGGGATGAAAGCTCAGCAAAGGTTTCAGCGAGTACAACAAAGTTTTGCCGCTGTTGCACACATCGTCCGCAACGATTACATTTTTACCGGTAAAATCAATTTCATTACTCAGTAAAACTTCTGCCGGATGTTGTTTGTCAAGGCTTACTGACAAAACAATTATTTCATTTTGCAGGTATCTTTTTGCAAAGTCCGCAACAATTTCTGCTATTACTGTTCCATTATTACGAATCCCCGCCAATATTAAAGGCGCATCATCGCCGCTGAGATTTTCAGCAATCTCAAGCGCCATCCTGTGCAGTTTTTGCTCTGCTCTTTCAGCATTCAGAATATATCTTTTTTCACCCATATAAATTCTGTTGTGCTGCAAAGTAAATACAAAGCTTTCAACCTGCAATTCCAAACATATACCCGGTAAAACTGTACTTTAGCAGTTAATGAGATTTTTTCATAAAAGTCAGATTCTAATTCTGTTGTCCAATAATTGAATAATTAAACGCCACCATGCAGATCATTTTTCAAATATTTTTTATTGCTGTGGCAGCTTTTGCAACCTGGTTATTCGGCAAAAAAATTAAAGGAATAAGAAGCAATATTTTATTGGGCAGGGACGAAGACTTCAGCGATCACCGGGGTAAGCGTTGGAGAAATGTATTGCTGCTTGCTTTCGGACAAAAAAAAATGTTCAGAAATCCGCTTGTCGCCTTCATGCATTTTGTAATCTATGCAGGATTTATTATCATCAATATCGAAGTGCTTGAAATTTTCCTTGATGGCATACTCGGTACGCACCGCTTGTTTCTTGAACCATTGGGTTTGTTTTATTCATGGCTTATCAATTCATTTGAATTCCTTGCGCTTGGCGTAATTGCCGTTTGTGTAATTTTCCTGGCCAGGAGAAATATATTAAAGCTGAAACGCTTTATCAGCAAGGATTTGGACGGCTGGCCGCGCAGCGATGCCAATTATATTCTCGTTTCGGAGATCATCTTAATGTGCCTTTTCCTCACGATGAATGCAACTGATACTTTATTGCAGCAAAGAGATTACAGTCATTATACGGAACATAACACCGGCAATTTTGCCTTCTCTTCTTTTCTGCACCCCTTATTTAATAACATGAGCAATGCAAATCTTTCAACACTTGAAAGAGTTGCATGGTGGCTGCACATCACAGGCATATTTGCGTTCCTTAATTATCTGCCATATTCAAAACATCTGCATATCATATTTGCATTTCCCAACGCCTATTATGCAAGACTGGAGGTACCGGGGAAGATGAAAAATATGCCTGACATACAAAGAGAGGTTTTGTATGCCATGCAGCCTGAAACAGCACCACTACAAAACGTGGATTCAGCCAATGAGTCACAAAAAAAATTCGGGGCAAGAGATGTGTTTGATCTAAGCTGGAGAAATTTACTCGATGCATACAGTTGCACAGAATGCGGAAGATGCACGGCAGCATGCCCTGCAAACATCACCGGTAAATTGCTCAGTCCGCGCTTAATTGTAATGAAGACAAGAGACAGGCTGGAAGATGTGGGCAGAAACATTAATGCCCATAAAGAATTTAAAGATGATGGAAAATATTTGTTGCACAATTATATCACTGCTGAAGAATTGCGTGCCTGCACTACCTGCAATGCCTGCGTGGAAGAATGTCCGGTAAGCATCTCTCCGCTGGATATTATTCTGCAACTCCGCCGTTATCTAATTATGGAAGAAAGCAACGCACCGCAGGAATGGAACAGCATGTTCAGCAATACTGAAAATAATTTTGCCCCCTGGAAATTTTCACCCGATGAAAGAGATAAGTGGGCAGAAGGAATATGATTATCGGTTAAGCTTTCAGCGTTGTCATTTTGGATGGAGTAGTGAATGTTTTAAGAGAAAGTGGGGTAATTTGCGAGATAGCAGAAATCCCTATTGACGACCGTGCTAGAATTCAGCCAATTGGCTTTAGATACAACGTTGTGTTGATATGTGCGTATTCAAGAGTGTTTCTTATGCCTTGAATAGAGAAAAAATAATCTAATTCTGAGATTTTTTCTCAGTAGTCTATATTTTATTTACAAATCAGCTTATATTTGCGAAATATTCTCAAAAAAAATATGCTACTTGAATTTAGTGTCGGTAATTATCTCTCTTTCAGAGAAAAGAAAACTTTGAGTTTGGTGGCTTCTAGTATAAGCGACCACAAGGAAACCAATATCATTAACTCCGAAAGGCATACTCTATTGAAGGGTGCTGTCATTTATGGAGCAAATGCAAGCGGGAAATCAAATTTCATTCGTGCTATGAGCACAATGAAACGAATTGTTATGCTATCATTCAATCAATCATCTACCAAACCTTTAGATGTAGCGCCCTTTTTGTTGAACACAGAAACTGAAAAAAGTCCATCACATTTTGAAGTTTTGTTTGAGATTTTAAGTGTTCGTTATCGGTATGGTTTTGAAGTTACGAACAAAGAAATTGTTGCTGAGTGGCTTTATGAATCAAAGAAGAACGCTGAAAAGCTCCTTTACATTCGTCAAGGTGATGGAATAGATGTTTCTGTTTCATACAAGGAAGGAATGAACTTAGAGGACAAAACAAGAAACAATGCATTGTTCCTTTCTGTCGTTGACCAATTCAATGGTGTAATTGCAAAAAGAATTATGAAGTGGTTCGACAACTTTATCGCCATTTCGGGTTTGACACATGAAAATTACGAGATGGTTACTTTCAAGATGTTGGATAACAAGAATACCGCAAAATCATTAGGGGATTTTTATGATAAATTAGACCTTGGTTTTGATGGGTTATCAATTAGCAAAGAAAAGTTTGACCCCAAAAGAATTCCCGAGGATGCTCCAGAAACTTTAGTCAAGTTATTGATTAAGGACTTGGAAGGCGCTTATCGTTTCAAGATTAAAGCACTTCACAAAAAGTTTGATAAAAAAAACAAAGTTGTAGGTGAAGTAGAATTTGATATGCGAAGTCAGGAATCTGCTGGAACAAACAAAGTCTTCAACATCTCAGGTCCCATTTTTGATGTTCTTCATGATGGTGGAGTTTTAGTAATTGATGAGCTGGATTCAAGTTTACATCCATTAATGACTTTAGCTATTACCCGACTGTTCAACTCAAAAAAAGACAACCCTAATAATGCTCAGTTAATCTTTACAACCCATGACACAAATTTATTGGATGACAGGTATGCAAAGATTAGAAGAGACCAAGTCTACTTTGTTGAAAAGGATAAATATGGAGCATCTGACTTATACTCTTTAGTAGAATACAGAGAAGAAGATGGTAGTAAAGTTCGTAAAGACCGTTCTTTTGAAAGCGACTACATTCAAGGGAGATATGGTGCTATTCCTTATATCGGTGACATCACAAAAATTTTAAAAGAATGGCAAGGAAAATAAAAGTTCCCAACCACATTAAGAAATGGCACGATAGAACTGAAACAAAGCGTTTAGAAGAAACGAAATCTAAACGAAGATTTTTCTTGATTGTATGTGAAGGAGAAAAGACAGAACCGAATTACTTTGAATCATTGAAGGATGATCTACCGAAAGGTGTCATAGATGTTTGTGATTTTAAAATTGTCGGCGCAGGGAATAACACTACATCACTTGTGAACAAAGCGATGGTATTGAGGACTGACTTGCAAATGCAAACGAACAGAACTATTGACAAAATGTGGATTGTTTTTGATAGAGACAGCTTCACAGCACAATCATTTAATTCAGCAATTCAAACTTGCACTGCTGATAGACCAGATGTAGATTGTGCTTGGACGAATGAGGCGTTTGAGCTTTGGTATCGCTTACACTTTCATTTTTACAACACGGGAATAAGCCGAAAGCAGTATCAAGATTTAATAGAAGGAAATTTTCAGAGGCAAGGACTAAATGACTATAAATACAAAAAGAATAGCACTGAAATGTTCACACTGCTTGAAACTTATGGAAGCCTTGAAGATGCAATAAGGAACGCAGCAAACCTTGAGAAAATTTATCAAGGACAACATAACTACGCCACTCAAAATCCCTGCACAATGGTTCATAAATTGGTTGCAGAGCTTTTCAGTTTGGAAAGAATAATTTTAGAAGAAAACGCCAAATAGATATTGACACAACTTCAACAAATTTTTATTCAGATTGGGCTGTTAGACAATGATACTTAAACGACAAAAGCGAAATTTATTATTACAAATAATGTTTCGAATGACAAAAAATAACTACGCTCAACAAAAGCATCATATGTATATAGGCATACAGAGAAGGATAATATCGTTTAACTATATTTTCTTTTGAAAGCAAGAGATGAGTGGATATTTTTTTAAATCACCTCCTACCTTTGCCATATCTTTTCACCATAGCAAATTTCAACATTACGAACAATCAGTTTATCTAAAAAATTTTTGTAGATTAAAAATGTGACTGAGGCGAGTGCTGCAATAAGACTAATATCACGATATTTTAAAAGATGAAAATATGGGACTGGTGAAATAATCAAAAATGTAGATTTATCAACAAAGTCCGAAGCATGAACAGAACATAGGTATTCTAATTTTCAAAAAAATTATTTGGGAAATTAAGATAGAAAATCTAACCCTAATGAACGGGCAATACGATTAAAAAGTAGCTTAAATTTCAGCAAACTTTTTGTCCTATTTTTGAAAAAATATTTCTGCATGCACGTCCCAACGATGAATGAGCTGATGGCAAAAGGCGAATCACCAGATATTTTATTTTGGGTGGGTTGCGCCGGAAGCTTTGACCAGCGTGCACAAAAAATCACAAAAGCATTTGCAGCCATCCTTGATAAAACAGGAATTAAATATGCAATTCTTGGCAAAGAAGAAGCCTGCACCGGCGACCCGGCACGAAGAGCAGGCAATGAATTTTTATTCCAGATGATGGCTTATAACAATATTCAGATCCTGGATGGTTATGGCATTAAGAAAATTGTAACGGCATGCCCGCACTGTTTCAATACATTGAAAAATGAATATCCTGAACTTGGCGGTAATTATGAAGTAGTGCATCATACAACATTTCTGCAGCAGTTGATTGATGAGGGAAAAATAATATTGAAGGATGGCAACAGCTTTAAAGGCAAACGGATCACGTATCATGACAGTTGCTACCTCGGCCGTGCCAATAATATTTACGAAGCGCCAAGAAAAGTACTGGAACTGCTTGATGCAGAACTTGTGGAAATGAAACGCTGTCGCAGCAAAGGCTTATGCTGCGGCGCAGGTGGTGCGCAGATGTTTAAAGAAGATGAGCCTGGCAATAGACGGATTAATATTGAACGAACAGAAGAAGTACTGGAACTGCATCCTGATATCATCGCTTCGGCCTGCCCCTTTTGCAATACAATGCTCACTGACGGTATAAAAAATCTTGACAAAGAAACTGCAGTGCAGGTGATGGATGTGGCAGAGCTGATAGCGATGAATATATTTTGAATGCTCCGATGCCTAAACAGGTATTTGAATGACAAATTCACTTCCTTCACCTTCCCTCGTGTTCACTTTTATTTCTCCGCCATGGGCTTTGATAATATCATAGCTCAGGCTCAAGCCCAATCCTGTTCCCTGTCCTGTGGGTTTGGTGGTAAAGAATGGTTGATAAATTTTGTCAATTATCTTTTGAGGGATTCCTGAACCATTATCTCTGACCCATATTTCAACTTTATCATTTATCTTTTTTATGCTTACGGAAACCAACGGTTTATAACCTTCGCCTTCCGTCTTTTGTCTTTCGGCCACAGCATAAAATGCATTGTTGAATAAATTGAGCAACACCCTTCCTATATCCTGGGGCACAACATTTATCTTTTCAATTGTTTCATCAAAATCAGTTTTCATTTCTGCATTAAATGACTTGTCTTTTGCCCGTAAGCCATGATAGCTCAACCGCAAACATTCATCGGCTAATACATTGATGTCAGTGTGTTCTTTTTTCCCTGTGCTTGTACGTGAATGTTGAAGCATGCCTTTTACTATACTCTCTGCACGCTTGCCATGATGCAATATTTTTTCAATATTTTGTTTTACATTTTCTGCCAGGGCCTTTATTTCTGTTGTATTCCCCTTATCAACTTCTTCAACCATTTCACTTATCAACTCATTGCTTACTTCTGAAAAATTATTCACAAAGTTCAATGGGTTCTGTATCTCATGCGCAATGCCCGCAGTCAATTCTCCAAGCGATGCCATTTTTTCGGACTGTATAAGTTGCTTTTGGGTCGCTTTAAGATCTGTCAAGGTTTTTTCGATCTCATTTTTTTTCCGTTGGAGAATCAAATTCATTTTTTTTCTTTGCCGGTTATTTCTAAACAGGATAAGCGCAATTATCAGCAGTACGCCCAGGCCGGCGAACAATAAATAATATTTAATGCGGTTTTTATATTCTGCCTGAGCAGTTTCAAGCTGCTGCTGATATATCTGCTCATCGTAAACTTCGCTTTGAAATTTTCTTGCATTTTCTACGTTGTTTATACTGTCTCTTAATATTTGTGACAGCTCAAAATATTTTAGTGCGCTTTTGTCATCGTGTGCAAGGTTATATGCGAGCGCCAGCAGTGTGCCTGATTCGAGCAGTAAAAAATTTTCATTCGCCAATTTTGCATTTTCAAATTTTTCATTTAAATAAAATATACTCGAGTCGGTTGATTTCTCCTTTAAAAAAATTTTTGCTATGATAATCTCTGCCCGGCTTAGAGGTGCGAATTGATTATCTGCTGCAGCTATTTGTATAGCGTCTCTCAGTGTTTGTAATGCCAGCGGATAATTACCTTGTTTAAAATAAATATTCCCGATTATTGTGAGCGGAATCCCCAACCACTTATGCTGCCCTATCTGCAATCGCAGGTTATAAGATTTCTGAGCATATAAAAGCCCCGAATCCAGCATATTCAGGGTAGCGTAAGTATCACCTATAAAACCATATATAGTAGCCAGTGTAGCCGAATCTTTCACTGCTATAAAAATGTCCCTTGCTTTAAAATAGTATTTCAATTGTTCTTTACGATTCTCCATATTAATCCCATAAAAATGACCAAGGTCTCCATAAATACTTCCCAGCATTTCAAAGCGCAGAGTGTGAGGAGTCCACAAATATTTTGGAATGCAGTTCCCATTGTAATATTCAATTTTATCCAGGTATTCCCGTGGCAATATATTTTCCTCGATGCCGGGGTTTTCGGCAAGCTTCATTGCTTTTAAAAGCATTTCCAGTGTTGCAGGATCATTCATCTGGTACATATTGTATCCATTGCAATCCATTGCATAAGCTTCATCTATCTTGTAATTTAATTTCCGGGCAATGGGAAGCAGTTGCCTGGCATAATACAAACTGCTGTCAAGTTTTTTGTCCTGGTATTTGCCGCCTAAAACAGTTAGTAATACGAGTCGAAGTGTATCGTTCTGTGTTAGTTCCAATTCATGTTTCAGGCTGTCAATTTCATGTCTTTGCCTGTCAGCATCCACCTGACGGGCAAAAGTGCTGCCTGTAATCAAAAAAAGAAGAATAGTCAATCTGAAAGTTCCCATCAGGCTAAATTAATATTGTATAACTGAATAACAAATTCACTGCCCTCCCCTTCCTTACTCTCCACTTTTATTTCTCCTCCATGCGCTTTGATAATATCATAGCTTAAACTCAACCCCAATCCTGTTCCTTGCCCTGTTGGCTTAGTGGTAAAGAAGGGTTGGAATATTTTATCAATTATTTTTTGAGGAATACCGTTGCCATTATCTTTTACACTAATTGAGATTTTTCCATCCATCTTTTTTGTACTAACTGCAACAGATGGCTTATACCTTTCACTTTCCACCTTTTGCCTTTCACTAACTGCATAAAACGCATTATTGATCAAATTCAAAATTACTCTGCCAATATCCTGCGGAACGATATTTATTTTTTCGATCGTCGCATCAAAATCTGTTTGCATGGTTGCGTTGAATGTTTTGTCTTTTGCTCTTAGTCCGTGATAGCTCAGGCGAAGACATTCGTCTGCAAGATTGTTGATGTCTGTCGGTTCTTTTTGTCCCGTGCTTTTTTGCGAATGTTGCAACATACCTCTTACAATGTTCTCTGCACGCTTGCCGTGATGAAGAATTTTTTCAAGATTTTGCTTTACATCATCAGCAATTTCGGTTGCAGGTTGCAGGTTACCGGATGCCAATTCGATTTTCATTTCATCTAATAATTCATTACTAACTTCTGAAAAATTATTCACGAAGTTTAACGGGTTTTGTATCTCATGTGCAATGCCTGCAGTGAGTTCTCCAAGCGAAGCCATTTTTTCGGATTGGATAAGTTGTTTTTGAGTTGCTTTTAAATCAGCAAGAGTTTTCGAAATTTTATTTTTTTGCTCATTCAACAGTACATTCGTTTTTTGCTTATGTCTGTTGCTCCTGATAAGAATAACTGCAAGCAATAGAAAGGCTCCCAATGC